>CAZYOD010000057.1:2614-10962 GCA_964648635.1 uncultured Balneolaceae bacterium
ATATTTTGAAGCAGCATGTACCGCAAATGCTCTATTTTCAGATGCAGCGGGTTGATCCTGTAAAACTTAAAAATGGTGAACTGGTGCTGCGTGCCAATGATGATTTTGCTAAAAAAATCGTGGATGAAAATAAACGTCGGCTCGGCAAGTTTCTGGAAGATGAGATAGGAGCTTTTCTCAATTTTAAATGTATCGTTCAAAAAAAAGAATCGGACACTGAAGAATCTATGAGTCCCTATGAACGTTTTAAGAAGCTCCAGGAACGCGATCCAAAGATTAAGAAACTGGTTGAACTATTTGGAGCTGAACTGGATTATAATTTAAACCGGTAACCTAACAGTATTGTACCAGATCCTGATCGTTCAGTATCTCTTCTAAATTTGTTACGAAAGATTCTGCAATGAATTCAGGATGACATGAATTTTTAAGCACTTTTAACCAAACAAAAGATTATGAATAAAAATATGGCTGATATGTTCGGTAAGTTTTCCGAACTGCAAGAAAAAGTAGAGAAAGCAAAGAGTGAGCTGTCAAGTCTGGAAGTCGAGGCGGAAGCCGGCGGCGGAATGGTGAAAGTTAAAGCCAACGGACAGCGCAAAATTTTGAGCATTACACTCGATAAGGATGTAATCGATCCCGACGATGCGGAAATGATGGAAGACCTGGTGGTAGCGGGCGTCAACAAAGCGCTTGAAAAGGCTGAGGAGGCTGCTCAAGAACGCATGCAAGAAACCTATAAAGACATGATGCCCGGCGGCGGACTTCCCGGCATGGACCTGAGTAAACTGGGACTTTAATTGTTGAACGTTGCATAGTTGAAGGTTTCAACGACTTGTAACATTCAACCTATCTAACTATATGGAAGGAACTTCGGAAATACTGGAGCAGGCCATCGAACAGCTGGCCAAGCTTCCGGGAACGGGACGAAAGTCTGCACGACGTATTGCTCTTTACCTGCTTAAACAGGATAACCAATCTGTAATGAAGCTGGCGGATGCCCTCGTCAGCCTCAAAAAATCCATTACTCGCTGCTCTATGTGTGGGGTGATTAGCGACGGCGACCCATGCTCTATTTGCAGTAATGCAAAACGTCAGACCGGGCAAGTCTGTGTCGTTGAAGAATCGCAGGATGTGTTTCTCATCGAAAAAACGAACGAATTTCGGGGACGTTATCACGTGCTCGGGGGTGTCATTTCTCCGCTGGATAACATCGGTCCGGATGATGTGCGAATCAAGCAGCTCATGCAGCGGATCAACGATAATGATGAGCAGATCGAAGAAGTTATATTGGCGCTCAACCCGGATTCCGAAGGGGAAGCCACTTCTTATTATATCAACAAGCTGTTGAAACCTTTTGATGAGGTAAAGGTAACCCGAATTGCCTATGGTATTCCTATGGGGACTGAACTGGAGTTTATTGATGAGGCCACGCTCGGGCGCGCTTTTTCCAGCCGTAACACTTTTTAGGCTTTCAATCCCAGAAAGTTATTCGGTAACTGCATTTACGCATTTGATGAGCGGTAGGGTCTGATCTTTTAGCATAATTTAACATGGATCCCCAAACATCAATTGTCATTTTCAAGCGAAACCGTTTCCTTACATTTGCAATTTTAACAAATCAAATATCTCATGAAGATTTCGTCTGTTTCTTTCTCTGCTATCTTCTTTGTGGTTTTGCTTGCAACAAGTGCAGAATTATTTGCTCAAAACGAGGATTATTGGCAACAACGCGCAGAATATGAAATGAATATCGATGTGGATGCCGAGAACCATCAGTTTACCGGCACCCAGAGATTAACGTATTACAACAATTCTCCCGATACGCTTAACCGTGTATTCTATCATCTTTATTTTAATGCTTTTCAGCCCAATAGCATGATGGACGTGCGTTCGCGGACTATTGAGGACCCGGACAGTCGCGTTCAGGATCGCATTCAAAAGCTGCCAAAAGATGAAATTGGATATCATCATATAAACAGCTTGCAGCAAAATGGCGATGCCGTTAAATATACGGTTGACGGGACTATCCTTGAAGTTACGCTAAACGAACCAATCCTTCCCGGTGAAAGGGCCGTTTTTAATATGGAGTTTGAAAGCCAGGTTCCTCGGCAAATTCGCCGCTCGGGATGGATGAACAAAGAAGGGGTCGAATTTTCAATGAGTCAGTGGTATCCCAAGCTCTCGGAGTATGATGAGGACGGCTGGCACCCCAACCCTTACATCGGCCGTGAGTTTTATGGTGTTTTTGGCAGCTTTGACGTCAAAATTTCGATTGACAGTTCGTATGTGATGGGATCAACCGGGTACCTGCAAAATCCGGAAGAAATCGGTCACGGTTATACGGATGACTATGAACGTCCCGACTCTGAAAAACTAACATGGCACTGGAAAGCAGACCAAGTTCATGATTTTATGTGGGGCGCTGATCCTGATTTTACGCATACCACTGATGAATTATCAAATGGAACCAAGCTTCATTTTTTCTATCAACAAGATACCGTAGCCCAAAATGCCGATCGTTATTCGCAGGAACAGCTGCGCGAGAACTGGGAACGATTGCCAGAGTACACGGTTCGGGCTTTTGAGTATATGAATGAACACTTTGGCGAATACCCTTACGATAAGTTTTCGGTTATTCAAGGTGGGGATGGCGGCATGGAATATCCCATGGGCACTTTAATTACCGGGAACCGCTCATTTGGTAGCCTCGTAGGAGTTACCGTTCATGAACTTGTTCACATGTGGTATTATGGGGTGTTAGCTAACAACGAAAGCCGATATCCTTGGTTTGATGAAGGCTTTACCACCTACGCCTCTGCACTAACTATGGATCACCTGTTTAACAATGGACAAACAGAAAATCCACACAGTAGCTCATATCAATCTTACTTCAATATTATTGAAGCTGGCAAGCAAGAAGCGCTAGACACACATGCCGATCATTATCACACGAATAGCGCTTACGGTGCAGCATCATACTCAACAGGTGCAGTGTTTTTAAATCAGCTCCGATATGTTATCGGCGGTGAAACCTTTGATCGCGGGATGAAAACCTTTTTCAATCAGTGGAAGTTTAAGCATCCCGACGGACGCGATTTTCTACGGGTGATGGAGGAAGAATCGGGCATGGTACTTGATTGGTACTACCAGTATTTTATCGAATCCACAAAGCATATCGACTACGGCATAACCTCGATGATGGGGCAAGATCAATCCACTTATGTAACACTGGAACGTCACGAATTGATGCCGATGCCGATAGATCTGATGGTCACTTATGAAGACGGAAGTCAGGAACTTTTTTATATACCGCTTCGGATAATGCGCAACACTAAGCCTCACGAGATACAGGAGGTTCAGCGGACCATAAAGCCGGACTGGCCGTGGGTGAATCCTACTTACACACTGGAAATTGATAAGCCCGCGTCGCAGATCAGAAGTATTGAAATTGATCCTTCTATGCGAATGGCGGATATCGACCGCGAAAATAATTATATATCAGTGGATGAGTATATGGAGCCCTTCACCACTGATTAATAAAACAGGATATAGCTAGAAGCCCGGGTGTTATAGCCCGGGTTTTTTATTAGAATTCCTTTTTCTTTTTTAATACGACTCTTATCTTCAACGGCACTGATTTTTACCCTATTCAATACGTTCTCACACCCAATTCTCATTAGTTCTTTAAGCTACCCTGCTTAAGCAACTTACAAGCAGTAAACAGAATTTATGTCCTCCTCAGAAAGCAACAATTACGACAAGCAATCGATAGAAGCGCACAAAAAGCATCATGGCAAAATAGAAATTGAATCAAAAATGCCGTTGGATACGCGTGAAGATTTAAGTATTGCTTATACTCCGGGCGTGGCAGAACCATGTCGCGAGATCCACAAAGACAACAGGAAGGCATACGATTATACCTGGAAAGGAAATACGGTAGCTGTAGTTACTGACGGATCGGCGGTGCTCGGTCTTGGAAATATCGGTCCCGAAGCGTCGTTGCCCGTAATGGAGGGGAAATGTGTGCTCTTTAAAAAGTTTGCCGACGTAGATGCGGTACCTGTAGTACTCGATACTCAAGACAAAGATGAGATGATTATCGCCATTAAAGCCATTGCACGAACCTACGGCGGCATCAACCTGGAAGATATCGGGGCACCCAAATGCTTTGAAATCGAAGAAACGCTGAAAGAAGAGCTGCCAATTCCGGTTATGCACGACGATCAGCACGGAACGGCCATTGTAACACTGGCCGGTATGATTAACGCCATGCGCGTGACGGGCCGCAAGCTTAATAATCTCAAAATTGTAATTAATGGCTCGGGCGCAGCAGGAGTGGCTATTGTGAAACTGCTGAAGCATGTGGGGGTTCGTGAAATTATTATGTGCGATAGCCGCGGTATTCTTTATAAGGGACGTAAAGAAATGAATCCCGTAAAAAAAGAGATGGCCGAAATAACCAATCGCGAGCATATTAAAGGTTCGTTGGGCGATGCACTTGATGATGCCGATGTCTTTATCGGTGTTTCGGTGCCC
Source organism: uncultured Balneolaceae bacterium (assembly GCA_964648635.1). Taxonomy (GTDB): domain Bacteria; phylum Bacteroidota; class Rhodothermia; order Balneolales; family Balneolaceae; genus Fodinibius. The sequence continues at coordinate 7,151 of CAZYOD010000057.1, forward strand.
GGGGTACTTAAGAAGAAAATGATCAAGCGAATGCGAAAGAACCCGATAATCTTTGCGATGGCAAACCCCATCCCCGAAATTATGCCGGAAGAAGCACATGATGCGGGGGCGGGAATCGTTGCTACCGGTCGGTCTGACTTTCCCAATCAAATTAATAACGTTTTAGCCTTCCCCGGCCTGTTTCGCGGCGCACTCAATGCCCGCACCTCTGATTTTACGTATGAAATGTATGTGGCCGCTGCATACGGTATTGCCAATTGTGTCGATGATCCTACGGAGGGGAATATTATCCCCAGTGCCTTTGACAAGCGAGTTGCTCAACAAGTGGCACAAATTGTTGAAGATGTATGCAAAGACAATGAAACCATTTTTAAATAAAACCGACTACAGACCTCCCGCCTGCCTCTTTTTTCTCGTTTTTTTGTAACAATTACCTGTCTCGTCTTTCTATGATTACCAGTGGAATAAACTGGGAACAATCATCTATGGATTCCATAAGAGACTAATAGATTAAAAAATAATCGTACAGACGGGGATATTATGGTTAATGATTCGGGACTTACTAAGTTCATACTATATCTATTGCTTTTTCCGGCGCTTTTTCAGGAAGCCGTGATTGAGTTTACATGGGCAGCCGGTGATCCGGTTGCATTAATGGCGGCAAAACGGCTGTTTCTGCTGTTGCCGGCATTGGCATTCATATTAGGTTGTTGGATTACTATCCCAACCTTGTTGACGGCCATATTTCGCCGGAACAGGCGCAACTTTATCATTTCGTTTTTTATCACCTGGTGGGATCTGGGTAAAGCTATCGTCTCATTTTGGGGTGGGATTATACGCTTTCTTTTCTACTTTGTGGTAGCATTGCTTGGGCTTCTTAAAACCCTTGTATTGGGATTATGGTCAGTCATCCAATCCATCGTACTGATGCCTTTTCAAATGCTTGGGAAAGCTTCGCAACGGGTGGTCAGCTCCAATGTACCGTGGATTGCAGTCTTTTTAACTCTCTTCTGGGTTTTTGTAGAGTCTGTAATTTTCACCTATGTGATGACGCCGCTCGTTCTCGATACCATGTCGAATATTACCGGTGAACAGCTTTCTGTAACCATTGTCCGGATACCGCTGTTTACCTTCCTGTTTTTTATCGTGCTGGGTAGTTATGCCGTACTTTCAACCTTTGTAGATTCATTTAAGGATAAAGACATTTCTCAGATTTTGGGGATTGGTGCCATCGAAATCATTGTGCTGTTTGTCGAGGTCGTCTTTTTATACCGTGAATTTGTGGATGCGCTGGTACCCTGGTTTGCACTCTATGCGGAAAACTTTGAGATCGGTATGGGTACCATCCTGGCAATATCAACCTTTATGTGGTTCGGGATTCGCAGTCTTTCCTGGTTCTTATTTGCCGAATACGGAACTCCCACAATTATGTCTATCATACAGGGTAAAGGCGTTGAGATTCAAAAATCAAAGGCTAAAAAGACCGCAAAGAAAGATGATGAAATGTCTTGGGATTTCTCCAACGGTTTTATGAAGAGGCTAAAGGATGATGCCGATTGGGTTCAGGAAAAAGGACAGGAGCTGCTGGCTTCTTTTATGTTGCCACCGCTCCAGGTAATTGCCGCCGCTATTAACTTTTTAACATTACTTGTCAGCGGAAAGCATCTTTTTGACTTGCCGTTTGAAACGCTCGACGATATCAAACCAAGCTCCGAGCTTGTAGAAAAGCTCTCCGAGCAAAAGGAGGAGTTGAAAGCTTCGACCTCATCTTCAACTTCAAACTAATTTTGGTTATGGGTACTTATCTTAAAAAATATTTCAACGGGTTTGCTTCGATCTTGATCTTAAGTGTTGTCCTTTGGGGATGCAGTCTTGAAGGTGAGCAAAATCCACGAATGTCGCTCTTCATCGGCGTTGACGTCAGCGGTTCATATGTCAATAGTGGTCATTTTGATGAGTCAATAAGTTTTTTGGCTAACTATATCTACGCTCATTTAAAGGGGATGGGAGAGCTTGAAGAACCCAGGGAGCTTTTTGTCAGTTCTATTGGCGGCGCTGCACCGGGTGAACCAAAGTCTTTCTACCCGATCCATGTGTTTGAAAATAAATCGGTAGAACAAATTGAAGAAAAGCTGAGGGAATACTTCCCCAAAGAAAAGCAAAATAATCTTACTGATTTTAATGCTTTCTTTGAGCAAATAGCTTTGACTATGCGTAATAAGAATCTGGTATTACGTCCTGTTTCAGTGGTTATGCTCAGCGATGGCGTACCTGATGTAGAAAAAAACGGGGAAACCGACTTCCGAAGTATTAAATTGAAACCGCTGGAGCGGCTTTCACGCAATATCACTGTTCGTTTGCTTTACACCGATCCGGTGACCGGCAAAAATTGGCAGACCGAAATTCCGCGCCGGCGGGTAAAAATATGGACACAAAGTGCGGAGGTAATGACAACTTGGAATGATTCAACCATCTTCATGCCCGACTCCACATTGGCTAAACAAGAACGCTGGTTGGACTGGACGAAAGACAATGTGGACTTTGGGGTTCGCGCCCGCAGGGTGGACTGAATGGTCTCTCATTAATAGTTAAAATAGTCAGTTTATTAGCTCGTTCCGCCGCTCTGCGGGACGAGCTTTTTTATTAAACGGCCATTAAATCTTCTTCAAGAAAAAGAATAATTTCAATCTCCCGGGGCAGGCAAGAAGGACTTTGTTTTCCTGTCCAACATGATTCATTTCTATCTGTGCAAATCTGCGGCTATTTTTGTTACTTGGAAACCACTAGTTACAAATAACTTCAGATAACCTCAGGTCATTTATGCACAAAGAAACCCAAGCCATTCACGCAGCAATGGAAATCGCTAATGATACACGGGATATCGTACCTCCCGTTCACCGATCTACTGTGTACGAGCTGGATAAAAAAGGGCGATCCGAGGGCGACTGGCATTATACTCGACTCGAAAATCCCAATCGTGTACAGTGGGAACATGTGCTAAAAGTGTTAGAAGATGGAGCAGCCGCGGCGGCTTTTTCATCAGGAGTGGCAGCAGCCTCCGCTGTACTTCGTTCTCTTGAACCAGGTGACCATGTCATCATGCCCAAGGATGTTTATGCAGGAAACCGAAAACTGGTGAATAATTTGATGAAGCCTTGGGGACTTAAGGCAGATTTTGTCGATATGACTGACCTGCAGATTATTGAAAGTCATATTAATAAGGAGACAAAGCTCATTTGGGTGGAGACGCCTTCCAATCCGATGATGAATATTATGGATATAGAAGCCATCGTCGACTTGGGTCACAGCAACGGCGCGATGGTGTGCGTTGATAATACCTGGCCAACGCCCATCAATCAGATGCCGCTGGACTTGGGCGCGGATTTGGTTATCCATTCGACCACAAAGTATTTTGGTGGCCACAGTGATATCTTAGGCGGGGCTGTTATACCTCGGGAAGCTGATTCCTTTTTCAATAAGATAAAGATGGTTCAACGTATGGGCGGCGCGGTACCTTCGCCGGATGATTGTTGGATGTTGGCACGAAGCACCCGAACACTGCCTTACCGAATGCGGGCTCATAATGAAAATGGTAACCGTCTGGCGCATTTTTTACAAAATCATTCCAAAGTAGAAAAAGTATTTTACCCCGGGTTGGCTACTCATGCCGGGCACGAAATTGCCAAGCGGCAGATGAGCGGCTTTGGCGGTATGATTTCTTTCCTGATTGACGGGGGCGCCGGGGATGCCATCTCCATTGTAGGAAAATCCGAACTCATAGGTCGGGCTACCAGCCTGGGAGGCGTTGAAAG
>CAZYOD010000058.1:0-7590 GCA_964648635.1 uncultured Balneolaceae bacterium
TTTTGGAATCCCTGCTCATCGGTAATCTCTCCCCGCTCTATGGCAGCGTTATAATTTTTAACGGATTCATCCAATAGCATCTCGTTGTATGCAGAAGATGCCAAAATTCCGAGAAGCAGAATCCCGAATCCGACATGACTAAGCGCTCCGCCGATCAGCAGTGAATTTTTCTTTATCAGGCGAATCATAATTGTTCCGTTACCGATCACTGTAAACCAAGCGGCCAACAGATACACCATGTAGTACAGATTTTGAACGTTGCCAATAATAATAGAGGCCAGTGCCAATATGCAGGTAACGGCAACGGGCCAGGTAAGTTCGTTAGCTAAGGATTCGGCATCCTGTCGTTTCCAGAACAGATATTGTCCCAGTACCGTCATCAATGCAGCAATGATGGCCAGCGGCTTTGTCCATTCGTTATAAAAGCTCACTTCCGGCGGGGTGGGATTTTCTACAAATAGACGCCCGATAATAGGTGAGCTGGTCCCCAGGATAATAACAAGGCCAATCAAAAAGAGGACCATAGCACCTGCAAAGGTCATAAACTCACGACTTAAAAACTTGGTCTCTTTGTTTTGGGACGGCAGCTCTTTGTATCGGTAGAAAAACATCCCCAAACCAATGCCGGTAACTGCGATCATAAAAATTACGAGCTGGCCATATAAACCGAGATCTACAAAGCTGTGGACGGAAGAGTCCGCCAAAATTCCCGAGCGCGTAAGAAATGTTTCATAAACAATTGCCACATAGGCCAAAATCGCAAAAATAATAGAGGCTTTTTGCGATGTTGAGCTTTTTCGCTGAATGATCATCGTATGAATTCCCGCAGTACCGAGCAGCCACGGAACGAAAGAGGCGTTTTCAACCGGATCCCACGCCCAATATCCACCAAAAGAAAGAGTAACATATGCCCAGTAACCACCCAAGAAAATGGCCGTCAAAAGTGCGACATTCGCGCCGAGTGTCCACGGTAAAGCGGGCCCTACCCATTCGTTATACTTACGTTTCCAAAGCGCAGCCATTGCAAAACAGTATGGGATGGTCATCATTGCGAAACCCACAAACAAAATGGGCGGATGAATCATCATCCACGGACTTTTAAGCAGATCGTTGAGACCTTTGCCGTCCTGAGGGACAAAATCAGGATTAGATTGCAGAAACGGGGCGTTAGGCATGGCTTCGGCAAGCGAGCGGAAAGGTGAAGCTCCCAAAGTAAAGTCACCGAATGAAATCCCGGAAATCATCGACAGCAAAAAGATCTGCGTTAACGTCAGAAAGAACAGCACCGGACCCCGGTAAGGCTTGCGCGTCCATTTCATAAGTCCCAGCCCGAGAATAGTGGAAATTAAAATCCAGAGCATAAAGCTACCCTCTTGACCGCCCCAGAAGGCTGAGATCAGGTACTTCAGCTGCAGATCACTGCTGGTATAATTATAGACGTAATAGAAATTAAACTGGTGGGTTAGGATGATGTAAAGCAGCAATCCCGAGGCAACCAGCAGAAACAATCCCTGTAGCCCAAAAAGCCAATTTGAAGCTCTAAAATAGCGGTTAGTATCGTTTTGAGAGTAGAAGAAATATCCGATTGCTGCTAATATGGCACTCAGAAAAGAGGCATTAATAAACAGTTCTCCGAAAAATCCGATCATGGTTTACGAGCTCTTTACAGCGTTTGCTTTTTGAAATTCAGCGCCATCCGCATCGTTGTATTTAGACGGGCACTTCATCAGCATGTCGTTAGCATAAAAGACGCCATTTTGCATCTCACCGATTACAACCAGCTGATCAGCTTCTTCGAAATTATTGGGTTTGGGTTTGGGATATATTACCCGCCGGATATTACCATCCTCATCCTCCATATAGAAAGAAAACTGTTTGGTCTCCATTGAAAAGCCATAATCTTGTGAGTCGTCCCATTTACCCACCACATGGGCACCTTCCATACCCGAGGCCTGTTCAAAATTGACGTACGTACTGATGCTGTTTCCAAAGTTATACATCAGCAAGGAGGTAAATCCAACAATAGCGATAATTCCAATGATCAGCTTTGGTTTCATAATAGTTCTTTTGCGTTAGATTGTTCGATTTCTTTTTCGAGTTTGCCAACTTTTTTGTCCAAACGTACAATAAAAAAGAGCAGTACAAACCAAATGATAAGGCTTACGCCAAGGACAATAAAAATAAGATCATAGGAAGCCGCCGTTTTAATCAGAGGACCGGCCTGCTCAAGTCCGGCTGCCCCATCCCACTTCTGGGAGTAATTTTCTGTCAGTGTATCAACGGCTGCAACCGTATCTTCTTGTATTTGTAAAAGGAAAAAATTCATGCTTGTTGTTCGGTTAACTGCTTAACTTTTTTATACCGATTAAGGATATCATTCAACCAAACCGCCAGTGCAATAAATCCTACAACGGCGGGATAAAAAATGTAGCGAAGTTCGGGGGCCGTAATTTCACTAAATGCGGGATTGCCGTCTGCCCCGGGATGCAAACTCGGAAGCTGACGTGGAATAATATACAGTAAAAATGGAATTGTGGTTGCCGCAAAAACATTAAATACTGCAGCAATTTTTGCTCTTTTTTCGGGATTGTCAAAAGCGGTACGAAGTACAAAATATGCCACATAAATCATCATCCCCAAGGCCGAAAGATTCATCCGCGGTTCGGCGAATGTCCACCACGTTCCCCATGTAAAGCGTGCCCAGAGCGAACCGGTCAACAAACCGCAAATCCCGAAAATTAACCCAATCTGAGTTGCCGTTTCGGCTTTTTGATCAAAAATCAGATTTGGCTTATTTAGGTAGCGAATACTGTAGTATAATCCCGCTGCAAAACACACCGACATCGTAAACCACATCGGCACGTGCAAAAACAGGTTGCGCGCCGACTCTTCAAGAATGGGAATATCCGGAATGGGGATCAAAAATCCAGCCACAATCACACCTGTCATCCAGACAGCGACGATATATTTCCACGGTTTCAATTTCATTTACTTAATACTGATTACCTTTGCCAGCGAATTTTCTTTAGAGCTGGGCAATATACGAAATCTGATTTGGAAAAATTAGTCTTTTCGCCTTCGTATTTCCCAATTTTTACCTAAGTTTACAGTAGTAATTATGGAGGAAATAAATAACTGATTCACAATGGCTGATCAATCCACCGAAAAACAGATTGCACTTCAACCGAGCTGGAAAAATCACATTCTCGGCTATGCCATTTCTATTTTACTGATTCCGCTTTTTGGGATTGGATTAATTAGCCTGTACTTCGTTTATCAACGACAAAAAAAGTATTCGTATACCTTTACGGATACTCAGATATCATCGCGCGACGATAAGTATCAGCGCAACATCGACCTGGTAAATATCGATAAGGTCGAGATAAAGCAAAGCTGGCTCCAGCGAAAAATAGGCGTTGGAAACGTGGTACTCTACACTTCCGCTACCTCGATGACACTTCGGGGCATGCAAAACCCGGCAAATCTGAAAGAATTACTGCAGAAGGCGATTGCTGCTGAAAAGAAACGTCATCAAAAAAGAGAAAAGACAAAACCTAAGCAGCCTGATCATAAACCCGGATCTATGGATAAGATGGACTACCTAACGGGCTTGTGGCAGCAAGGGTTGGTATCAGACGAAGATTTTAAAAAAGAGAAAAAGCATATAGAATAGCTTCAATTCATTGTATCTATGCTTTTCTCCCGGTTGATTCTCTGATGGTTCAGCTTACCCTGCCGCGTTATCTACAAGCATTAGTTACTCTCTCCAAGATCAATAAAAACAGAAACTTTTATTCCCGTTCTGTGCTTTACCTTTTAAGACCAGAAATCATTCATGAAAAAGAGGTAAGCTATGTTTTATCACGATGGAGGGAAATTACAGTACGAAGTAAAAGTTGATGAACCCAATCCCGTTTTTGCTAAAGCCTTACAACAGGCCATTGGCGGTATTCAGGGGGAAATAAGAGTGTGCTTACAATACCTGTTCCAGGCTTGGGGCGCACGCGGACCAAAAAAATATCGCGATATGCTTCTGGAAACAGGTACCGAAGAAATGAGTCACATTGAAATGCTCTCAACTGCAGTAGCTTTAAATCTTGAGGGCGCCCCTGTCAACATGCAGGAAGCCGCCGCCGAAGATCCGGCTGTGCACGCCGCGATGGGCGGAATGGATGTCCAGCACGTGATCACTACTTGTATGGCCGCCATGCCCGTCGACTCCAGCGGCAATCCTTTTAATTGTAGCCATGTATACGCCAGTGGAAATATTGCTGCGGATATGCTTGCCAACGTCACCGCCGAAAGCACCGGTAGAATGTTAGCGGTTAATCTCTACAATATGACTGATGACAGCGGAATGAAGGATATGCTCAGCTTTCTAATAGCTCGCGACACCTTACATCAAAACCAGTGGCTTGCGGCCTATGAAGACCTGGGCGGTTATGAAAACCACCCCATCCCGGACAGCTTCGATCAGTCCCTGGAGCCTGAGGAATACAATTATACATTTTATACAACCAATAAAGATGAGGAAGCCGAAGGCCCAAAAGGACGATGGTCAGAGGGAGACAGTATCGACGGCAAAGGTACTTTTAAACAAAAGCCGATGCATCCCGCCGGCGATGTTCCCGACTTGGGCAAAGCAAGCCCAAAATCTGCTGCACAAAAAGCACAGCAGGAAGACTGACTTAATTTAACTTTTTCCCGTTGAATCGCTGATCGGCGCCACCTGAATCTGCGTCGGTCTGCGAGATCAGCGGGCTTTATTATCCTTAAGGGTATTCTCATTAAGTAATTTCCCATTCCTTACCTGCTTCCAAACTTGAATTAACAGCAACGGACACACACTGGTGATCGCAATAAGCACCCATTCGCGCAACCCAAGCACCTGAAAAGAAAGCACATCCCGAAGGCCGGGAATCAGATAGGCAGCAACCAGAACTACGGCACAAAAGCTGATCGCCATCCACACAAATTTGTTTTGAGTCACCTGGTTGTCAAACAACGACTCGTCATCATTCCGCATGTTAAACACGTGCAAGAGCTGAGCAAAAGCAAGACTGAAGAAAGCTACATTGTTAGCAACGCCGGGAGAAAGATCCCATCCCTTAAATGCCCAGAAATAAGCTGCAGTCACAAAGAAAGCAATTACTACTCCATACAAGGAGATATCCTGCCAGCTCTGCTTGTTGATAATAGGCTCATCATGCTCCTTGGGACGATGCTGCATCACCTCTGGGGTGCCTCTGCCAATGCCCAGGGCAAGCGCGGGAAATACATCCGACAACAGGTTAATAAAAAGCAGCTGCAATGGCATCAGCGGCAATTGAAAGACGGTAAAACTGACCACGGCAATAAGTATAATCTCGGCAAGATGGTACGAAAGCTGATAGATGATAAACTTTCTGATATTCCCGAAAATAATGCGCCCTTCACGTATGGCCTCCACAATGGATGGAAAGGAATCATCCGTAAGCACCATATCTGCTGTCTCTTTTGCAGCCTGTGTTCCCCGCTTACCCATAGCAATCCCGATATCTGCTTTTTTGAGTGCCGGAGTATCGTTGACGCCATCCCCGGTCATTCCGACAATCGATCCATTTTCGCGGTAGTAGTCTATCAGGACCAGTTTCTGACGCGGATCCATCCGGGCAAAAATACTGGTATCCAGAACCTGACTAAGTTCACCTTCTTCCATCTCTTTTAGTTCTCCGCCGCTAATCACTCTCCCATTATCCTCAGACAAAATACCGACCTGTTTTGCCACATTTCGCGCCGTTCCGGGATGGTCTCCGGTTACCATGGCTACTTTGATGCCTGCACTATGACAGGTTTCAATGGCTTCCCGAACGTGCTCAGCCGGCGGATCGATAAACCCTGCCAACCCCAGAAAAATCAAATCCTGCATCAGATCCTCTTCTACATCTGCCTCCTCGGAGGGCTCGGTATCAAGCTCCTTATAGGCAAACGCAATCACACGCAGTCCGTTGTCAGTAAGATCATCATTTTTTTTCATCCACTTTTCGCGGCGGCTTTCATCAAGGTCCGTAACCCCTTCCGCGCTGTGAACTTTACTGCAACGCTGAATGATCGCTTCAGGGGCGCCCTTGCTCAGCAGCGAAGTTGAATCATTCAGAGAATAAACTACGCCCATCACCATATCATCCGAATCAAAAGGCTCTTCTACGAGCCGCTGTTTCCCAAGGAGCTCTTCATATTTATTTGGGTCGAGATGCTTTCCGAAGGTAAGCAGCGCCAGATCCAGCGGATCGCCTTCCCCATCTTCTCCGGTGGCAGGTTCTTTCTGGGCGGATGACTCATTGTCAATCGGCTCAAGGGAGGCATCGTTACATAACACGCTGATCTGATAAAACTTCTCCAATCGCTCATCATTTTTCACCTCATCTGAATTAGCATATACATGGGCGCTCCGGTTATTGTTTTCTGATGAGAAGTTGACCTTCCATTTCTCATCATCCACAGCGATAGTATCTAAAGTGAGCACATTTTTGGTAAGCGTACCCGTTTTATCGGTAAAGATAATGTTTGTTTCACCGAGTGTTTCCACAGCCGCCAAACGTTTGACAATAACGTTATGGTCGGCCAGCCGGAGCATTCCACGAGCCAGGGCGATACTGGCCACAATGGGCAGGCCTTCGGGAATGGCGGCGATCGACCATGCAATTGCCGTCTGCACCAGCCGATAAAGATCCTGTCCCGCCAACCATCCAAACAGGAAAAACAGAGCAGCAAGGCCAAGAACGAGCCAGATCAATCGCCGTGCCAACCCCTCGAGCTTCTTGGTTAGCGGGACCTGCTCCTCCTCTTCGGCGTGGACCATCTTTGAGATGTCGCCGAGCTGGGTAGCCATACCTGTGGCGGTTACGATAGCAGTAGCGTTTCCATTGGTTACGGTCGTACCTTTGAAAACCATGTTCGTTCGATCCGCAACCTGCAGGTTTTCTTCAATTTTATCAGTATGCTTGGGGATGGGGACAGATTCACCCGTCAGTGAAGCTTCATCGACCGAGAGCTCCGATACCTCTGTTAAACGCGCATCGGCCGGAATCAAAGCCCCCGCCTCCAGCACTATAAGATCTCCCGGAACTAGATTGGTAGCATCTATTTCCACTTCGTTTCCGCTCCGCAGCACTTTTGTCATTAACCGATCCATCTGCTTCAGGGCTTCCATGCTTTGGCGTGCCTGGTATTCCATCCAAAAACCTATAGCCGTATTCAGCACAATGACCACCAAAATGGCAATAGCTTCGGGGATATCACCAAAAAGAAAAGCAACAAAAGCGGCAGCGGCCAAAAGATATACCACCGGATTGTTCAGCTGAGCAAAAAAGATACTCCATAAGCTTTTTTTCTCTTGCTCTTCCAGCTCATTCGGTCCGTACTGCTTCAATCGCTTTTTCGCTTCTTCATCCGAGAGCCCTTTGCTCAAACTTATGTCTAAATCTTCGGCCAGCTTTTCTGCACTTCTGCTATGGGCATTGGTAATGACACTTTTTCCGTTTGTGGCATTTTCTTTTTCCATGCACTCCTGAAGGTTAATTACACACTCCGGCGGGCGGAAAGTAATGT
>CAZYOD010000058.1:7690-10927 GCA_964648635.1 uncultured Balneolaceae bacterium
TCATTTTGCGTGACAGTGAAGTGCCAAATTAAACCGGAAACGGACAGCATTACAGCATAGACAATCATGGTCTGTTGGATTGAAAGCCAGTCGTTTTCCAATATCCAAGAGGCGGTCATGACCGAAGCTGACTGCGTAAGTGTGAACAAAAGCCATTCTGTGCTGAAAATTCTTCCGCGGAAAGTATCGGGCGTGCGACGCTGTAACAGCACAGTACTCATCACCCAGTTGGCGCCCGAGGCCGCATGAGCGATAAACACAAATGTCATCATGATAGCTAAACTGGTGGTCATCCCAACGATGGAATACATTAATCCTCCGAAAATCATGGCAAAACCCATGGCCCGAACCCAATCCCGCTCACGATCAAAAATTCGCCGACCAATAATCGGACCGATGCCTGTACCGATCCCCCGCGCCGAATACAGTAATCCGAGGCCGATACTGCCCATCAGCAATACCTCTTCGGAAACTAAAATCAACATGTAGGTCAGCCCGCCGAGACACATCGTAAATACCCCTTTGGCCATGGTGGGACGCAGTACCTGTTGATTGCTAAACAGATACTGAAATCCCTCTTTGATGCCGACCAGCGGATTGCGCGTGCGTTCAAGTTCGGCTTTATCCATTTTCGTTTGGGGTATTACCGCCCGATAAATAAACCATGCGGACAAGACATACGAGCAGGTATTGATAATAAATACCAAATCAGTGCCCAGCCAAGCCGTAGCAAGTCCACCAACTCCCATCCCTATAGTAAAGATGATGCTCCAGCTTGCCGCTGAAAGTACATTGGCATCAACAAGCTCCTGTTCGGTTGTTACATTGGGGATAGAGGATGTTTTCGCCGGTTCAAAAATAGCGGAAAACATCATTTGAAAAGCGGTGAGCACATAGGCCAGCCAGAGGGTTTCGTAAGATGCCACGAGCAACAATCCCAAAACCAGCAGGCCGCGAATCAGATCGCAAGCGATCATAATTTTACGACGATCAAAGCGATCAGTAATATAACCTGCAAAGGGTGAAAAACTGGCCAGGCTCATCATTTTTACTACGATGATGAGCCCCAGCAAAAATTCGGAGTCAGAATATTTGGTAATCAGCGCATAGACAGCAAGGATGCCAAACCAATCCCCAAAATTAGACACCACCTGGCTAAGCCATAGCCGGCGATAATCTCGGTTTTCGGACACCAGATTTATATAGGGACGTATCTTGTCGAGCAAAATCTACTGTTGGTTGTCGGTTACTGGTTATTCGTAGATATAGCTGTAGTAATATTCGATAATTGATCAGGACCAGACACAAGCTATCGCCTAAAAACGGAAGAGAAGCTTTCAGTATAACGTTCCGCAACAGAGCTACGGTACGAGATTTTAGTATTTTTCAACTGCTCACACTACAAATAACTAATAATTACTTCACTCCCGTGCTCCCAAAGCCGCCTTCAGCGCGTTCTGTTTCCGAAAGACTTTGGACTTCCTCAACTTGTGCCTGCGTAACGGGTGCAATCACCATTTGGGCTATACGGTCTCCGTGATTTATAATAAACGGTTCACTGCCTAAATTAACGGCCAGTACTTTTACCTCTCCGCGGTAATCCGCATCGATGGTCCCGGGGGTGTTTAACATGGTAATACCGTTGCGATATGCGAGACCGCTCCGGGGACGAATTTGAGCTTCGTATCCCTTGGGTAAAGCCATTACAAGACCGGTGGGAATCAGCCGTCGTTTTGCCGGCTTTAACTCAATCGGCGCCTCTAAAGCCGCTCGGATATCCATTCCCGCGGCATGTTCTGATTCGTATGAGGGCAATGGCAAATCCTCGGCATGAGGAAGTTTTCTAAACTGTATATTCATGGTGTTCGTTGTTCTTTTTTATAATCAATAAGTCTCACTTTGACGTTCCCCAACCAAACCTTTGCATGTGCTTCGGCGGGAATGCGAAGATCATCAGCAATATACCACGCTTTGTAATTTCCTCTGAAACCAAATGGGCCGTCAATATCTGCATCTCCTTCACTGTAAAAAGTCTCAATCGGCCCCTCAAAAGCTTTGTATTCCCGCATCTCAATATCACGGTAATTTTTCCCGTTGATGAACCCCTTTTCCCCCTCAAGATAGACCGGCAGACGATAATCATAATTCGTGCCGGCAAACAGGCGTGAGTAATAAAAAACAAGCTGCCCTGAACTGGAGGGTTCGGTTAGCTCCAACGTATCTGCGGGTTCGCCGTCATTAAAAAAATAAACTTTTCTACCTTCGTAATCGAAGCGATAACGCTCGTCATCAAACTTCCGCTCATCCACATTATCGGTCCAATACAATGTGGTATACGGCAAGCTATCACCTTTTACCATAAAGGTGTTGTAATGATTTTCTTCTTTGCCCACAAATGGCACACTCGAATTCGATGTTATAATTGTTCGCAACCACCAAACCTTCTGCCCCAAGTGAGTTGTATCCCGTACGATTTCGGTCTGTACCTCTCCCAACTTAAAAAAGCTGAATCTTACCTCATACGTAAAGACTTCTTTCCATTTCAGCAGTTCGTCCATCGAGGGCGGGCGATCGGGATGTTCATATGTCAGCCGGGAATCCTGCGCGTTGACTTCAGGTTGCAGCCCTGCCAGAGGCAGCAAGAACATCCCAAGAATAAACAGCCTGATTTTTCTCATCTGATACAATCTCTCCAAAACCGAATATGAAAATTAATTTCAAATAGCCCCAAAGTTCGATATTATAAAGATGAAATTGAAATATTATTGAAGGTTTCCCAGAAGATTTTGTTTCATGCTCCATAAAATTTTCCCTCTTTTATTTTTCGCAATGCTCCTGTCGGTGGGCTGTTCTAAAAGCGACGATCAGCGGGAGTTTGAAAATGAAGCACTTCGTACACCCCAGAAAATAACAGAGACCGACAACCAAGGCAATATTTTAAACGAAGATCCGGATGACTGGCGCATTGGCCCGATGTATAGCGGACTTGTTTCTATCGGAACGCCGGACAATCAGCCGCCCTACCCCAACCCGGTCTCGTTCAATGAAAGCTTAACTATCAATATTTATATTCGCAGCATTGAAACACTCAATCAAATTGAGGTTTTTGTTTTTGAGATATCATCTGAAATAAATGGCCCTATTGCCAGCCTTCAAGGTCTTTCCTCCCCAACCCTGGAAACAATTACGTTAAGCGGGGGAACCATCTCCGGTTCTACCGGCGGAAGTCAGTCTAAC
>CAZYOD010000059.1:0-10766 GCA_964648635.1 uncultured Balneolaceae bacterium
ATTACCATTCGGGAGCAAAGCTTGGATTAACCAATCGCGTAGATTTGTCGAGCTCATCAATCCGCTCGAAATCTTCATCCTCCAGATAGAAATCAAAAACATCAAAGTTCTCTTTCAGATGTTTTTCACTGGATGATTTTGGAATAGCGATGACATTTTCTTGTTCGATAAGCCACCGCAGGGAAATTTGGGCCGGTGATTTGCCATACTTTTCAGCAATTTCCTGCAGATCTTCATCTTCAACTACCCTCCCTTGAGCCAGTGGTGCGTAAGCGGTAAGCATGATGTCGTTTTCAATCGCATAATCCAACAGATCCAGCTGATCTATAAAAGGATGAAACTCGACCTGATTACAAAAAATCGGTGCCCGAATTTCTTCTCGCACTTTTTTAAGCATACGTAAGGGAAAGTTACTGACACCGATATTCATGGCCTTACCCTGATCCCTAAGCACCAGCATAGACTCTATAGTCGATCGCAAATCATATTGATCGTTTGGCCAGTGAATCATTAACAAATCCACATACGGAGTGTCCAGCTGACGAAGACTCTCTTCGGTGGATTGCAGCACATCATCTGT
Source organism: uncultured Balneolaceae bacterium (assembly GCA_964648635.1). Taxonomy (GTDB): domain Bacteria; phylum Bacteroidota; class Rhodothermia; order Balneolales; family Balneolaceae; genus Fodinibius. Next base: position 581 of record CAZYOD010000059.1, read on the forward strand.
ACTTAAATTGGTATGCCAGATCTTTGTACTCAAAAAGACATCTTCGCGGGGCACGTTAGAAACGCTCAGTGCTTCGCCAATCTCTCGTTCATTTTTGTACATCTGAGCAGTATCAATATGGCGGTAGCCAATATCTAATGCTGTTCGTACAACTTTCGTACACTCTCGATCATGAAGTTTATAAGTTCCAAGCCCTATTTCGGGCACATCAAGTCCCTGTATATTTTTGTATTGCATTTGTATTTAAAGAAAACTCCGTTTTCCGTTCTTGTTTGCGATTAAATTATTGATAACAGCTAATCAGACATAATGATTCAGTGAAAATAGATAAAGTAAGGCGAATCTTAAACCTCCTTTTTATCTTGCAGCTTTTTGATGGCGTAAGCGCCGCCAAGTGCCGCTAAAATTCCGAGTCCGCCGTCGATAGGCGTTTGCTCAGGCGAATTAGGTAATCCCCGTTGAGCTATAGTTAGGTCGGGGACTCCCAACAAAATCATACAAAGCATAGCCATCCCAATTAAGAGTGAGCCAAATTTAATCATCATCCATTTCATACCGGCTATTTAATCAGCGTCATTTTTCGGGTAAAGACTTTGCCGCTCACTTCGAAGCGAGCGATATACATCCCGCTCGGCATACTTGAGGCGTTCCAAATCTCTTCATGCGTACCTGCCTCTACCAATCCATCAACAAGGGTGGCTACTTTCTGACCGATCATATTCCATACTGTCAGCTTGACTTCGGCATTTTCGGTAAGCTCATAAGGAATGGTAGTCGTCGGGTTAAACGGGTTCGGATAATTAGGATTTAATTTGACAGAGTTGGGCAGATCGGCTTGGTTTTGCTGTTGCTGTTTTGGTTGGAAGGAAAGGGTAAATCGCGGATTTGCTTTGTCTTTTGAATTGTATAACAATCCCTTTTTTTCTGATGTTGATTTTGCCATTTTCTGTTCACCATCATCCGAAACACTGAAGCTGTACTCCTCATCCCTTCGCAAATCGATTTCTCGATTGGTCTCATTATCAATAAGCAGCAGATTCCATTCATCCGGGAAATTTCGGAACTCGTTGTCCCACCGGAAAGTCAACGACGTGCGACCGTTAGCATCGAATGCGAGCGGGATTTCGTGTGTAGATTCCAGCTCGCGAGGCAACGCATTCTTTTGCAACTGAGTATCACCGTGCGTACTAAAAATATTTATAGAATTTTGATTTAGTGAGAACAACTTATAGGCATCATAGCGATCCAAATCAGTAGTTCCATTTTCACTGAATTCCACAGAGTAAGTATCGAAATATTGTTCTCCGTGCAGTTCAAGATCGAACGTGATAATCTCTTCCAGTTGATTCTTAAAAAGCTCCGCACCTGTATTGGCTTCCAATGTATTTTTATCAAATTGGAATGACCCATCGGTTATTTCGTTTGTAAATCTGACAAAAAAGGCCTGAAAAGGTGCAATTCGATCTCCACCCGAAAGGGCTACATACTCTCCATTACCGCCTCCCCCATCGTGATCCCAAACATAGATATTGGCATTTACACTGGTATCGGTATCAACATCCTCAAGTGCGTTGATTAACGCTCCTACCGACAGATCACTGGCGAAAGGATTGCCGAGCAAGTTCCAACCTTCACTACCTGAAATACCATTTTCCTCATCCCAGTCAGTGGCTGAAACGGTAACATCAACAGTGTTACTATTTTCATCTTTGTCAGTATTGATCATCTTCGGGAATCCGCCCTGGGTACCCGGTGCACTCTTATCATCATCTTCAAATACATAAACGATATAACCCTTGCCAGGTTCAATGGGATCATTCATATTTCCGGTTCCCGGAATTTCAAATGATCCGCCCTCCGATTCATTCCAGGAGAAAACCGTAGCGTCTGCCTCACCGCCCTCATCATCCGAGCCGGTCAGTCCCTGCATCCAAAGATCATCAAAGAAATCGGTAAAACTTGCATCCTGCACCGGCGATGCTACCATTCGCCAGCCCTCATTACCCCGAAAAGCAATGGCGTGTTTAGAACCGAAAGGAGAGCCGTCTATTTTAGTACCGGGAGAATATAAACTTTCACTATCACCAGCAGCAGAGGAATGATCTTCAAAATCTCCCGTTATTTCAGGATTCCTGACAATCGATTGATCATTGGCCGCACCTGGATAGTCAACAGAAACTACTGTATTCCCTTCGGTATCCTCTAAAGTTAATATGTCACCCTCATTATTTAGGTTAAGTTCATTTGAACTTTGAATAACTGCTCCACCAAAGTTTCCCTCTGGACTCACTTCACTGCCTCCAAAAAGAACCAAAGCACTATTTGCGGGAATTACTGTCCCCTCAATAAAAGTATGTCGTAAACTCTGATCATCAGAAAATGTCCAATTGCTAATATCTATATCAGATGAAGTATTGTTAACAAATTCTACAAATTCATCGTCATTATCCTCAACTTCACCATTACCATCAGCATCACCATTGGTAGCGTCAGGATCTGCATGGATTTCATTTATTACAATTTCCGGTGAGTCATTATCTTTTATAGTAAGCGTTAATTCTGCGGGTGTGATTATGGTACCGGTTGAAATATTCTGAAGCTGAAAAACGGCTTTTTCATTTTCTTCGAATTCGGTGTCGTCATCAACAGTAATGGTCACCTTTTTCGTAGTTCCCGAGCTGTCAGAATTTGCAAAGGTAACGGTTTCAGTTGAAAAACCGTTGATATCTGAAGAGGAAGCTGTGCCGGCACTGCTTAAAAAGGCTACATCAATCGAAACTTGCTCACCGGTGCTTTCGGCCAACTCAACAAAAAGATCAACCGTGTCACCTTCATCTCCTGAAATGGAAATAGACGAAAAAGATATTGTAGGAGGATCAATTAAGGAAAAGGATGAGCTAAACGCTGAAAAGGCATTGTCGTCTTCCCGGTTCCAATTTTCTTCATCACCAATCAATGCCAATAAAGAATTAGCTGTACCTTCTAATCCATTTGTAGCTTCATATTGGTAATTATTCCCCGCACCTAAATCTACAATTGTATTGTCAGCTTCACTAAGTTCAGGAGGAATATCCGATGTGTTATTATCATCATTATAATTCCAAGAATCTCCTCTAGCCCAACCAACACCATGTAAATAAGTAGTGTCACTATCTTCTACTTGGAATGAAATTAAATTATCTCCGCTTCCTGCTGCATTATAACTTCCTGACGTGTGGATAAACGCGTTCTCCTCAGAACCGGAAAAAGTAACTACCGTACCTGCAGAAATTGATGAAGGCGCTGTATATGTAAGAGTTCCTTCATTGTTTCGTAAACCATCACCCTCTACATATGCATTATCAGTAAAGAAAATTTCGGTACCTGATTCTAAATCTACCAAGGGTATAAAGTCAAAGCTGTCAGGTGCATCTGCATTAACAGTTACAACGGTTATGTCCCCGGGAGAAAGAGTCGACTGGCTATATACCCCTTGTGCAACGATTCCTAAAAGAAATGCTGTAACTAGTAACGTCTTATTAAGCAAACTCTTCCGTAACGATTTTCCCATACACTTTTTTTTATGGGCTCACTTATATCCTTATCCTATTTAAGGATTTTTGCCGTTTTTTTCAACGAAGGCAGTATTAAATATTTGTAAAACAGCAAGAAACTTAAGGATTTAGAAAGATACCGCTCCCCCCTTTTTCTCTGGATCACTCAATTGGGATCCTCCCACAGAAAAAGGTTACTACCTACTAAAATTTCGGGCTGTGGGAGGATGTGTTTGACCTAAGTCAGAACCTATTCGTCATCTTCGAGATGCATTTCTCCAAGCAATCCTTCGGTATGGGCGACAGCTACCGAGACGGCGGCATCACCGGTAATATTTACGGCCGTCCGACACATATCCAGGATTCGATCTACGCCTAAAATCAACGCGATCCCCTCAACGGGTACTTGTATGGCTTGCAGGACAATCACCAGCATAATAATTCCCGCTCCGGGGACGCCGGCTGCTCCAATCGAAGCAAGCGTGGCAGTAAGTACAATCGTCACCTGCTGTGCGATACCGAGATCCAGTCCCAATGCCTGAGCAATAAACACCGCTGCTACAGCCTGATACAGGCTCGTCCCGTCCATATTGATGGTAGCTCCTATCGGCAGTACAAAACTGGTTACTTCCTCATCTACGCCCAGATTTTTTTCGGCTCGCTCCATGGTGACAGGCAAGGTAGCCGAACTGGAACTGGTACTGAAACCTAATAGGATAGCGGGTTGCATAGCCTTGAAAAAGTCCTTCAGCTTCATTTTGCTAAACAATTTAAAGAGACTGGAATAGACAATAATCACATGAAGCAACAAACCGATAAGTACGGCAATACTGTACCAACCGAGGGCACCCAGTAGATTCAATGCCTGAGACAAATCATCGCCGGCCAAATCAACGATGACGGCTGCCATAAGCGCAAACACACCGTAGGGTGCAATTTTCATAATCAGGTCAACAATTTTGATAATGACCTCGTTAAGAGAATCAAAAAAGTTAACCAGTGATCGGCTTTTTTCGGCGGGAATTTGGATGAGGCCGAGCCCCAGCAATATCGCTACAAAAACAACCTGTAACATATTGCCGTTATCGGAAGCGGAAGCGAAGAAATTTTCCGGAACAATATCCACAAAAAAGCTCATAAAACTCCGGTCCATAACATCTTGAGCCGAACGGGCCGACCCTTCAATATTTTCCTGGTAACCGGACATCAGCTCCTGCTGTGTTTCTACCGGAAGAAAGTCACCGGGCTGTATTACGTTCACAACCGTCAGTCCGATGGTAATGGCAAATATCGTAGTAACGACATAAATACCTATAGTCTTGGCCCCCATCCGTGACAATTGGGCGATATTATTTAAGCTTGTCACCCCTACAACAAGTGATGCCAACACCAGTGGTACAGCAATTAATTTTAAAAGGTTGATAAAAATGGTGCCAACCGGCTTGATATAATCAGTTGTAAACTCAGCGAACCCTGAAAGACTGGCAACCAGTCCCCATATTAAGCCGAGAATCAAACCGATGATAATTTGCCAATGTAACTGCCTGTACCAAACCTTCTTCATGCTGTCAATAGTTTTAAGATTATTGCCAATAAAGCACCGGCTCCGGTAGCAACTGCATTTACAATATTATTGTCTATACTGATTTTTAAATTCAGAACCGGCGGCATTACCGAACTGTTGTTTCGTTGAAAAATGGCCCCAAGATAAGAATCGACGAGGCATCCTAAAAATCCTGCCACAAAAATGTATAGAAAAACGTACAAATGAAGTGAAAAAACGTAAATTGATGCAATGGCTATCAGTGCGCTTCCGGCAAGCGCAGCAAACGTACCCTGCAAACTTACTCCGCCGTCGGTGCCGGGCAGTACCGTTTGAAAGTCGGTTATAAGATATGTGGAATTTCTTTCCTTACTCCCCAATTCTGTTGCCCAGGTATCGGCAGTCGCTGTTGCTACAACGGCCATTGCACCGACTATAAAAAGTTCTGTATCGGCAATAGCCGATAGTATTAGGCACACAATCAGCCAAAAACTGTTAGCCCAAACCTGTAACCCGTCACGGCGTATTTCACCGGATAAATCCGTTGAATGTTCCTGCGGGGTGCGTGAGATTGTGACACTGGTTATAAAAAAAAGAAGCACTACCGCTGTAGCAGCCCAACCGCCCAATCCCAATACAAATGTACCGGTAACTGTAGCCGCAAACATACCGTCGAGAGTCAAACGTCGAAATAGAAATGCTGTAAATGAAAAAATCCAAGATAAGATTGCTCCGAGGAAAATATACCCCTGCTGCGTTGGACTGGCTGCCAATATAAATACAACAACCAGTAAAAAGAGAAATAATGAATTAAGTTTGCGATCCATTAGGCAGCTATCAGGATTGTCCCGACGCTGCTGAGGTGCCTCGATCATGCTTAAGAATGGCAATAATGACAGTAATATATCCGGACATTATAACAATTGGAGAAATATAGAGTGAGATAAATCCCTCTACTTTATTTTCGATATACATTGCCGAAAACCCGGCAATTACCAAAAATAATCCCAACGCCAACACCTTATAGTTCCAGGAATTGAAAATCATGGGGTTTTTAGAATTTCGGCTACCGTGGTTATTTGATCCCATTACAATGGTGATTTTTGGATTTTAACTCATTATGAAACGAAAAACGATTGTAAATCTTTTTTATGATTTCTTAACTAAACTAACAAATTTTAGTAAATCAATTGTGAGAAAGATCTGATAAGTTACTTGTAATATAACAAACTTTAATTTGATAACATCCCCTCCTTCGGAGTGGAAAGTTCCCGTTATCACCCCTTAACTCTAACATATTGAACTGATATACATTGAAGAAAATAATCCTGGCTTCCGGAAGTCCGCGACGAAAAAAGCTGCTTCAACAGATAAATCTCCCATTTGATGTTGAACCAAGTGCGGTCAATGAATTTTTTGACTCTGATTTATCCCCCGAAGAGATAGTTCAGCAGTTGGCACTTCGAAAAGCATCGGATGTTGCCTCCCAACACGATGATGCCCTGATCATCGGCGCCGATACTATTGTAGTATTTGGGAATAAAATTTTGGAAAAGCCTGAAACTCATCAGGAAGCGAAAAAAATGCTGCAACATTTAAGCGGACAAACCCATCAGGTTTTGACAGGAGTTGCTCTCTGTAAAGTGAAGGTATCGAATAACATAGAAACCGCCACCTTCGTTGAAACTACAGATGTCACCTTCGGTGATTTAAACACTCATGATATTGACGCCTATGTAGCAAGTGGCAGCCCCATGGACAAAGCCGGCGGATACGGTATACAGGATGATTTCGGAGCCATTTTTGTAAAAAAGATCGAAGGCGATTATTACAACGTGGTAGGATTTCCGCTCCACAGATTTTATACTACAATAGAAACTTTTGCGCCTGAATTCCTTCCGCATTTAAAGCTCGATGAAGAAACCGATGACTGATAGGCTAAAAAAATATATTCTGCTTTTGTTTTTTGTGGGATTACTGCCTCAGCTTGGCCTCGGTCAAATTGACGATGACTATTTTACGGCTGATCGGTTGCTTCAGCAACAGGAATATGAGGAGGCTGCAGAAAAATTTTATGAGCTTCATCAAGAGCATCCGGACACTTATATCTTTTTGGATAAACTCATCGAAGCATTGATAAATCTGAAGAAATATGATGAAGCTATTTCGATAACCCAGCAAGCTTATGACTATAATCCAAGTCAACCGCAGTCCCTCATTTCGCTTGGTGAAATTTATCATGTTAGCGGAGATACCGAAAAGGCTTTTGAGGTTTGGAATGAAGTGCTGGACAATCATTCCCACAGCCAGCAAGTACATCTTAATGTGGCCCGCGCAATGAAAGAACGAAGGGCTTATGATCAAGCCGCTGAGGTTTATAAAGAAGCACGGGAAATATCCCCTTCTTCCAACATCATTACTCCCGAACTTGCCGATGCCTATCTTCAGGCAGGCAATTATGAAAAAGCCATACAGGAATATTTGGAGTTGGTGAACAACAACCCGGACCGATTAAATTTTGTCCAGCGCAGGCTGATGCGGTTTCAGGATGACAATATTTATGATGTCGCTATTTTGGAAATTTCTGATTTTCTGAATGAGTTGTCGATGTCTCATCCGAGTCATCACAATCTTCAGCAGCTGGAAATCTGGCTGCTGATGGAACGCAAACTTTTTAAGCGTGCGCTGGTAACGGCAAAAAATTTCGAGACCCGATCATCAGAAATTACCTATTCGCTATATAATTTAGGATCACAACTGCTGGCCGAACAGGAGTTTGGACTGGCAGAAGAAGCGTATTCGTTCTATATCGACAGTGGCGTTGCTTCTCTTAAAAATCGATCTAAAGAAGAGTTGGCCAAGGTGTACATTAAGTGGGCGGAATATTTGGAAGATTACAACCTGCATCTCTCTTCAAAACGCAACGAACTCTATCATAAGGCACTGTCTACGCTGGAGTCGCTGCACCAAGAGAATCCGTATTACCGACGCATGGATCAGGTTTTAATCATGCTCTCGGAGATCTCGCTTGATGTATTACATGAACCCCAAAAAGCGTCGGCCTACCTGGATGAACTGAACAAATCCGACGATCCCGTTCAAATTGCACAAAAAGCCTATATAGAGGGACGGCTGCACCTATATAAAGAGGATTATACCCGCGCTCGCATGACATTTTCAAAGAGCAATAAACAGGAACGGATTGGAGATCTGGCAGAAAAAACGCGCTATTATATGGCGTTGTGTGATTTTTATGCAGGGGATTATGAATTTGCTAAAATTCAGCTCAACGCCCTGGAACGACAAAATACTTCATATTATGCGAATAACGCTGTCCGGATTCGCCTTTGGATACAGGAAGGCCTTCAGGCCGACAGCACGGGTGCTGCCCTTCAACCCTTTGCCAAAGCAGTCGAACATTTTTCGCGGGGAGAAGATCAGCTAGGCATTAATATATTACATACACTTTTTGAGGAAGACCGATACAACCCGCTGATCGATGAAGCCTTACTGGAATTAAGTGCTCACAAAAATAGCAAAAATGCACTGTTTGTATACCGGGCAGTGAGTACCTTTTTAAAACAACAGGGACAGGCTTCGCCTCTTTACGAGCGCCTTCTTTGGGAGCGGGCTCGACTGGGGGATCAGTTTGTCACAAACGAAGAAATTGATATGGCTTTGTCACAAGAAGAGATCAGTGACTCCCTCGATACAACGGAGGAGCAGCTTTTTAAGGATTCAACGAATGCAATCCCAACAAATGTTGAAGAAGTTGTGCCACTCTACGAAGAGATTTTGCTCAATTTTCCGAATGGTTTTTATTCCTCTTACGCACGAGAACGAATCCAGGAATTACAACAAATTCAAACGTAATGACTTTACGCATTTTCTGTATCGCAATTTTTACTGCCGTTTTTAGTTCTTCGGGGTTTGCACAACAACAGTTACTGATCCCCATGGATGCTTCCCAAACTGATCACCTGAAAGCCTACGGTGTTATCTTCAACAATTTACAGGAGGGCAATTCGTCACAATGGCTCTTAAATTACAAGGGCGGCAGTTTTATGACCGGCTACTCCGATGAACTGCTACGCGAATGCCGGCTAAAAAATGTAAAGGCCCAAGTAATTTCTGATGCACAGGCAGATCAAATCATCAGTGAGGTAGAGCAACCGGACGCCAATACATCGGTCATCAAACTGGATAAAGCACCCAAAATTGCAGTTTACACACCTAAGCAGGCACTACCGTGGGATGATGCGGTGACGCTGGCTCTAACTTATGCCGAGGTCGAATTCGACAAGGTGTGGGATCCGGAAGTATTAAACGGGGAGCTGTCGGAGTATGACTGGCTGCACCTTCATCACGAAGATTTCACCGGTCAGTACGGAAAGTTTTGGGTTTCGTCACGCAACGAACCGTGGTACATCCAGCAGGTGCGACAGATGGAGGCCATGGCTGAACAGCTTGGCTATAACAAGGTCAGCACCGAAAAGAAAGCCGTGGCCGCAAAGATAAAGGAGTACGTCGGTAATGGAGGTTTCTTGTTTGCGATGTGCTCGGGTACCGATACGTTTGACATAGCCCTGTCCGCCCAGGATGTGGACATTGCCCCTACTCCTTTCGACGGTGACCCGATGGATCCCAATGCCCAGCAAAAACTCGATTATAATAATACATTGGCTTTTTCTGATTTTACGATTAGCAGAGATCCTGCAGAATACGAACATGCGAATATCGATGTGCCGGTGCAACTGGATGAAATCGATCAGACAATCGACTTTTTTACTCTGTTTGAGTTTTCGGCAAAATGGGATCCGGTGCCGACTATGCTGACGCAAAATCATGTGAGCAGTATTCGCGGATTTTACGGCCAAACCACGGCTTTCCAAAAGGATAAGGTTAAGGAGTCGGTCGTTGTTTTGGGTGAAAGTCCGGGACGAAGTATGGTCAAATATATTCACGGAAATTACGGGAGCGGTACGTTCACTTTCTATGCGGGACACGATCCCGAGGATTACACTCACCGGGTCAACGATCCTCCGACGGATTTGAGCCTCCACCCCAGTAGTCCGGGCTATCGCCTGATTTTAAATAACATCCTCTTCCC
>CAZYOD010000060.1:0-10687 GCA_964648635.1 uncultured Balneolaceae bacterium
AAATCTTCCATCTTCATGATGTCATTTCGGAGTACCGGTTTGGGTAAAGATTCTCGCGGATCACGTCCGGGTTTCTGCAGGTTTTCGATGATGAGTTCGAGGGTTGGCACACCAATACCAATCTGCTCGGCTATCTGTTTTTTGTTGATATTTTTGAGCTTGTCTGCAATGACTTCGGTCTGCTCGTTGAGTTTCCCCAGGTCAATGCTAAAAAGATTGCATAGCTTTTCCGTGGCTTTATAACTTTCCGGGTGGATGGCAGTATTGTCGAGCGGATTATGTGATTCGGGTATTCGCATAAATCCGGCCGCCTGCTGAAAACGAAAATCTCCAACACCGCTAATATCTTTGATTTCTTCCCGGCTGCTGAAAGTCCCTTCGGTTTCTCGTCGCTTTACAATATTCTTGGCAACCCGGCTGCTCAGCCCCGAGATATGTGAGAGCAATGGTGCGCTGGCAGTATTGAGATTAATCCCCACCTGGTTCACGCAGCTTTCCACAACATCATCAAGCGATTGCGCCAATTGATTTTGATTCACGTCGTGCTGGTACAACCCCACACCAATTGATTTTGGATCAATTTTAACGAGCTCGGCTAACGGATCCTGTACGCGTCGGGCAATCGAAATATTGCCTCGCTGCGGTGCATCTAAATCCGGAAACTCTTCTGCTGCCACTTTTGACGCCGAATACACCGAAGCCCCGGCCTCGTTTACAATCAGGTAGTTGAGTTCTTCTTCGGGTTGTTTTTCTTTGCGCTTCTGGATGAAGTTAGCCACAATCTGTTCGGTTTCCCGGCTGGCTGTGCCGTTCCCGATGGCGATGAGATTCACATCATATTTGTTGATCAGCTTTTCAAAAACTTCTTCGGCTTCGGCAACTTTCTTCTGCGGAGGGGTAGGGTATGTAGTGGTTCCTTCCAGATACTTTCCGGTCTCGTCCACAACAGCCACCTTGCAGCCCGTTCGGTAGGCAGGGTCAATACCCATGACCACCTTATGGTCGAGCGGCGGCTGCATCAGCAGGTTTGAGAGGTTGGTAGCAAATGTTTCGATGGCGTGCTGGTCGGCCTTGTCCGTAAGTTTATTACGCAGTTCACGTTCCAGCGAAGGAAACAGCAGTCGTTTGTAGGCATCCTCGACGGCATCTTGAATCTTAGGGACAAAAATACTCATATCGTTTTTGATCACTACATCGTCGATATTCTCTAGCGTGATATCATCCCAAAGTTCCACATTGACAAAAAGCACGTTTTCACGCTCTCCGCGATTGATGGCCAGAATTTGGTACGGTTTTAGATATTTGGCCTTTTGTGAAAACTCGTAGTAGTCCTCAAAGTTGGTGCGTTCTTTTACTGCGGGATTTTTTTCGGTTTTAATGACTGCATGTTCCCAGAAAATATCACGCAGTTTCTCGCGCACGTCGGCCGACTCATTAATCCATTCGGCGACAATATCGAGGGCACCGTCCATGGCGTCTTCAGCCGATTCTACCTCCTTCTCTTCATCCACAAACTTAGCAGCATGCTCCATAGGTTTACCTTTTTCAATTTCCTGCGCCCAGATAAGCTTTGCCAACGGTTCCAAACCTTTTTCTTTGGCCATATCGCCTTTAGTGCGACGCTTAGGCTTGTAGGGCAGGTAGAGATCCTCCAGCGTATTCAAATCGGTACACGACTTGATTTTTTCCTCAAGCTCCTCGGTGAGTTTATCCTGCTCATCGATCGTTTTTAGAATGGTCTTTTTACGATTTTCGAGTGTGCGATGAAACTCCAGCTTGTCGCGTACACTTCGGATATCTTCTTCATCGAGTCCGCCGGTCGCCTCCTGACGATAACGCGCAAGGAATGGAACAGTGGCACCGTCATCCAAAAAGTCAGCGACGCTCTTTACCTGCTTGGGTTTGAAGTTCAATTCCTTTGCTATGCTGCTAAAAATCTGTGAATCGGTCATGTTAAAACGGATAGAACCTATTTAGAAATTCTAGTTATTCAGAATTCTGAATTTCGAATTCTGAATTCTATATTTGAGTTGCCAAAATAATCACCCTAAGAGTTTAAGTACACATGAATTTTGACTTGGTTACTGTACATGAGGCGGCTATTGAAATCGCAAAGAAAGGCGGCGACCATACACTTAATTACTTTAATAAATCGTTTGATGTGGAGCGCAAGTCGGATGATTCTCCCGTAACGGTGGCCGACCGCGAGGCGGAATCGATTATGCGAGAAGAAATTCAAGCCCGCTTTCCCGAGCACGGCATTGTGGGCGAAGAGTACGACGATCATAATACGGAGAGCAGGATACGGTGGATTTTGGACCCCATCGACGGGACGAAGTCGTTTATCCACGGCGTGCCGCTTTATACTACGCTGATTGGGGTAGTGGTCGACAAAGAGCCTGTTATTGGCATTATCTACGCTCCGGCGCTGGATGAACTTTGTGATGCGGCTAAAGGAAAGGGGGCACGCCTTAACAACAAATCATGTAGCGTGCGTCCTTGTGATAATTTGGCCGAGGCCAGTTTTATGAGCACGGATGTGTATACTTCAGCGAAGGTTGGCTATGGAGAGGCGTTTGATGCCCTGATTGAAAACACACGTACCCACCGAACATGGGGTGATGCTTACGGACACATGCTCGTAGCTACGGGACGCGCAGATCTAATGTTTGATCCAATTTTGAATATCTGGGATGCGGCGCCGCTACTAACCGTTCTGCAGGAAGCCGGTGGTATTTTTTGCGATACCGAGGGAAACGAAACGATAGAGTCGGGCAATGGATTTTCGTGCAGCAAAACTTTACTTCCTGAAGTTCTAAAGGTGTTTGAAAGTAAAAATGCGTGATACTTAATACGTATATACGTAACCGTTAATCACCTAATCACCCCCTTAAGTTTGCTATTATTGGCTCTAACACATTACCGTTACTCATCATGTATCACGCATTAAGAATCACGCATCCTCGGGAGGCATGGTTCCAAACACTCGATCCCACAGCGTAGTGGAAATACCAAAAGCTTTCTGGGGATATTTGTAATGATGGAGTGAGTGATGTCGGTAGTTAGATTTCAGATAAGAGGGAACGGGAGGGGCGTGGGTCAAGTAGTGAATACGCGTGTAAAGCAAGTAGCCCGTTACAAAACCCGGCATAAAGATGTATGCATAATTCCCGAGAATAAATAGAAATACTACGTATAAAAGACCCACAATCATCAAGCCCGGTACCGGGGGCATTATAATTCGTTCTTTGTCCCGGGGATATTCGTGATGGATCCCATGAAAAGTAAAAGCCATTTTTTGGGCTAATTCCGAATTTGGAAAATACTCATCAATATGAAACAGATAACGATGCGCGAAATATTCGAAGAACGTCCAGAAGAGGATTGCTCCAAAATATATCAGAGCGCCTACCCAAAAACTGTCAACAACCTGCATTTGATAGGCAACGAGGAGCAGGGCTACCACCGTTAAAGAATATATCGTACCTGAAATGTAGGGTGGAGCTTTGGTCAAAGGTTCCAGAAAGGAATTTTCAAAAATAGTTCCCTGGCCTTCATCTTTTATTTCTTTATGCATGACGAGCAAATTTGTTTTGATTTGTTTCCGAAAACAAAATCTGTGAATTAGAGCTATTTTCAACAATAATTAATTTAGTGCTGTTCCCTAATCTTCCCCTCACTCCGCAGGTATGGGTGCTTTACGAACGGGATAATCCCATTGTTCAAATGTAAAATCCCAATTTTTATTTATCAATGAGAGTATATGATCTGAGTATTCATATGTGGATCTGTCACCGGTTTGCTGTGCTAAAAACTCCCGGAATTGGGGCTCCGCTTTGGCAAAACCGTCCAGCTGCAAATGCTCATATACCGAAAATAGTTGCTGTATAGGATGGGCCATTACGTCTTCAAAACGCAACTCAATAAGCTGTCTCTCTGGGACTAATTTTCGCTGCTCTACATAGCGGGTCATCAATTTTTTATAAACTTGGATAATTGCCTGCTCCATCTGGTGATGGGTAAAATTCTGGAGCGACAGGTTGTTGAGCAGTGTAAACCAAAGTTTTTTGCTTGAATAAAAAACATCGTACGGATTTCGATGAATAAAGATAAATTTTGCATCGGGGTACATTTCAAGAAGCTTTTTGATGCGGCTGGTATTGCCCGGACTTTTGATAAGCAGTTGCCGCCCGTCATTTTTCAGGGATGTTTTTTTTATCAGGTGGTGATAATCGTGTTTCCATTGTGTTATTTCCTTGTGAGTAGCGGTATCAAAAAACAGGTATTTATCAAAATATTCCCATCTGTCATTTGGGAAAATATGTCCCCAGTGCAGACTGGTAGGAGAGATCATGGTTGTCAGTGCAATCTCGATTTCACTGGGACTGTTGAGATCCAAATCTATCGACATATTTTGCGCATCACGAACAATATTTAGCGTCTCGGGGATGCGCTGGACCAGGGATTTTAAAAATGATTCAGACTGCAGAAACAGATCCGGAAAGACGACCTGGAATTTGTTCATAAAGCCAAATTGCTGGTCTCTGCCAAGCAAATACTGCAAAAAACTGGTACCGCTCCGCCAATGACCAATAACAAAAATGGGATCTTTAGGGAGGTTATGTGTTCGGATTTTATCCTTATGGTTAATATTTTCTAAAATCCTAAACGGCTCTTGGAGAATAAGCTTGAGATAAAATGCTGTAATCTTAGGAAAATTTTCACGAGAAAATGCACGATGCTTTTTTAGCAGCATTGTTAGATTACTTATCGGGTGCCTTTTTGGATTCATCTCTGGCTATTCAGTAATTATTAAAAATCTACTATTATAGTTAATCGTCTGTAAATACTTAATTGTTTCCACTAATACTTGTTTTAATTAGGGTAAAACTAAAATCTATACGCTGAATGTCAATATAGAATGGATATCAAAATAAAAGATTGGACTTTTACCCATTGGTGGGTACGTCCTGTAGTAAATTTTTGGTTCAAGATTTACCATAAATCTATTACATATTCGGGACTTGACCGGATTGATTGGCAAAAACCAATCATTTTTGCGCCATCCCACCAAAACGCTTTTTCTGATGCATTATGTATTATTTTGCCAACGCGGTACACCGAGAACCGATTTATTTATCCGTTGATTCGGGCAGACGCTTTTGGTCAGAACGCAGCCATCGACTGGATTCTTACCGCTTTTCATATGATGCCGGTGTATCGTCCCCGAGACAAAGTTAGACTAAAGAAAAGAAATGCTACTGTCTTTTCCGATTGTCATGATGTACTTGCGAAAAAAAGAAATCTGCTTATCCATCCCGAGGGAAATAGCATCCCCAAAAAACGAGTAAGTCGTTTTAAAAAGGGACTGGCGCGTATTGCATTAGGAGGTGAAGAAAAACACAACTTTAACTTGGGGATGACTGTTGTACCTGTTGGCATCAACTATCGGGAAATTACAGCGGAAAGGCAGGGTATTCACATCCGGTTTGGGGAAGCTGTTTCCGTCTCAGACTTTAGGGATGATTACACTGAACACCGAGCTACAGCTATAACCAAACTTACGCGCACGATTGAAGAAAGGGTAAAAGAGCTGACGGTGGATATTCCTGGGAGTTATGAATTAACAGAAAATCTTCTTCGACTGGCCAAAAGTTATAATCCGGAAATAAAACTCGCTGAATACACCGGCCGCGAATTTGAGTTAGAAAAAAAGCTGATTAAAAATTTGTCTAAACAATCAGAAAGGGATTTAGAGATAATTAATTCCTTGTATGATGATGTGAAAACTTTGCTGAATAAAAATAAGCTTAAGGCCGAACTTCCATTGACTGAGGAGTATTCTGCCGGGCGGACTATCTTAGAAGGCGCGGCTTATTTGGCGTTACTGCCGGTCTTTTTATACGGATGGATTAACAGCCTTATTCCCTGGATGTTGAGTCATAAAATAGCTGATAAGATCGGAGAAAAGCAGTTTGAAAGTTCGGCGCGAATGGTTGCATCGTTACTGATATTCCCGGTTTGTTACTTGCTGCAATCAGCAGTTTTTGGGTGGATATCGGGCGATCTCATTTGGACGCTGGCATACCTGGCCTCGCTACCCATCACAGGTTTGCTAAGTTTGAATATTTGGGAAAAGTGGCAGAAATGGCGTCAGCAAGTGCGATTAAAGCTGATGCCGGCTGATCATAAATCCCAATTGTCAACCCTTATGGATAAGATACTTGGTAAGATCAATAATCCTTCAGCAGAAACGCTATCGGACCCGGCTTAGACGCAGAAACTGGAGCATCCACTTGGGAATAGGTTTTTCTGGTGGCTTATTCTTAACATCAATATACCAGCCGATTTTTTCCCAAATAGGAATTTTGTGGGTTTCGACAAATTCAATGAGTGTACCGTCGGGATCTTCAATATAGCTGAATCTCCCCGCAGCTTCGCCCATGTCAAAAGAATTTTTGCTGTCTACTGTAAACTTAAATCCTTTTTTGTTGCACTCTTTTTTAAGCTGATCCATTCCTTTCACATCAAAACAGAGATGGATGAAACCGAGATCGCCCCAATATCGGTCGGCGAATATCTTGCGCGGTTCACGGTCGAACGTTTGAATAAGTTCAATCTTGCTTGAACCAAGCAGCTGACTGAAAGATCCTTTTCGAGGTTTACTGTGACTCAACAAAACGCGTCTAAATTCTTGGGATCCGCCGTCCAGCCCCTCCAAATCATCAAACGTCCCTGTTTCATCATATTCTATTTTGTCATACTCCAGAATATCCCGGTAGAGTTCAAGTGAACGGTCTATATCCGAAACGCCAATCATACAGCCGGCAATGCCTCCAGTATGATGTTTGCCGCTCGAAAACCAAGAGTTACCGCTCACTACCTGAAAAACAAGTCCATGCGGATCTTTCACAAAGAAGTGAGGCATACCTCCCGGATCTTTCACAATTCCGTTGACGATATCCACATCTTTCGACTTCAAAAAGTTATAAGTTTCCTGCAGATCTTTGCACTTAATTCGTGTGCCGTATAAACCCAGGTCTCCGATTTTCACATTAAAAGAAGGCGGTTCAGTATTACGGCTTGTATATTGCCACACTTCAAGTCCGCCGCCGCCTTGCATATTCATAGCCAGTGTGGCGGACCGGCTTTGTACTTTGTTACCGGTATAATCCGTCATCAAATCAGCTTCGGCAGCATCTTGAAAAACGCAAATATCCATTCCCAGATTTTTTCTATACCACTCAAATGCTTTTTCTTCATCGGGAGTACCAATTCCAATCTGCTGAATACCGCTGATAATCTTCTTCATAATCTGTACTAGAGTTGTTGTGACAAATAAGCTGTAAGTAACCGGCGAATTTTGGGTCTAAATAATATAATATCTCAACAGTATCCACAACTTTAAGGTAAGTTATTCTCTTTTTTAGGGATATTCCCTACTGTGCTAATTATTCATTGTGATAAAAATTGCTAAACCCTACTTTCTATTTCAAAAATGGCAGCGGTTAAATTTCAGTTCAAAAAAAGTATTAGTTAATGGCGGCAATTAGTAGAACGCAAAAGCATTGGGCGCTAGCGGCAACGATCATCGGCTCAAGCATGGCATTTATTAATGGGTCTGTTGTGAATGTGGCCTTGCCTGCCATCCAGTCTTCTCTTGATACCACAGTTGCGGATATGCAGTGGGTGATAAGCATTTACACTTTTATTTTGGGTACGCTTATCCTCACCGGGGGATCAGCCGGCGACTATTACGGAAGGAAGCGCACTTTTGGGCTGGGGGTGTTCATATTTTTAGTTACGACGGTTTGGTGTGGATTGGCTCCTGATGTTTATCAACTTATTATTGCACGGGGCGGACAGGCTCTCGGCGGTGCGCTGATGATTCCCGGAAGCTTGGCCATTATTACGGATCTGTACGAGCAAGAGCAGAGGGGTAAAGCCATTGGAACCTGGTCCGGATTTACGGCACTTGCAACGGCAGTGGGTCCCTTACTGGGTGGTATTCTGGTGGACCAGCTTTCGTGGCGATTTATATTTTTAATCAGCGTGCCGATGGCCGTGGCTGTTTTGCTTATATTATTTTTTCGTGTCCCCGAAAGCAGCCCGCGAGATGAATCCCAAAAACCGGATTGGAAAGGAGCCTGGCTAGCAACTTTAGGTTTAGGATTTATATGCTTTGGTCTGATCGAAGCTTCCGAGTTAGGTATCTCAAACCCCATAGTTTTTTCAACATTATTAGTTGGACTATGTGTGTTTATCGGATTTTTATGGGTCGAAAAAAAAGTAAAAAATCCAATGATGCCGCTGCAGTTGTTTCGGTCAAAGACGTTTAGCGGAGCGAACTTGGTTTCCTTGTGTTTATATTTTGCGTTGGCTGGCGCTTTCTTTTTGCTTCCATTTAACCTGATTCAGGTGCAGGGGTATTCCGCTACAGGAGTGGGGGCGGCACTAATACCATTTCCGCTGTTGGTTGGCGGACTTTCTCGCTGGTCGGGGGGATTGATCGTGCGTTTTGGAGCACGTCCTTTGTTAATCATAGGTCCCGCCTTGACCGCCGTTGGATTTTTACTGCTGGGAGCGTGGGGAACAGATCCTTCTTATTGGAGCAGTTTTTTTCCGGGCATATTTTTTATGGGCTTAGGAGTAGCCATCAGTTTTGCACCGCTTAACACTACGGTTATGAGTTCAGTAGATCGATCAGATGCAGGAACGGCTTCGGGCGTGAACAAAGCCATTACTCGTCTGTCAGGGATGTTATCGGTAGCACTTTTGGGAGCGTTGGCTATCAGTTTTTTCGGCCAGCAGCTTGGCAAAAATATGCAGCATGAGGGAATCTCCAAACAGGTTCAGCAGCAGATGCTTAGTAAAAAAACGAACTTGGCTAACATAAAAATTCCGGATGGGGTTTCAGGGGATACCAAGCAGAAATTGCATCAAACCGTGAAGGCATCATTTCTTAAAAGTTTTAGTATTATCATGTTTATCTCAGCAGGATTGATGGTAGCGGGAGCCCTTTTTTCGGGCTTGATGATTGACTATAAACCCGAGGATACCGAGAGCTTAGCCGAAGAATCAGGATTTAGCTAGATCGATCTTATTGATCGGGAACAATTTCTGAAAGCCTTCCTTTGATTATTCGAAGCATAAAACGTCTTATATTTTTACATTTTCTTATTACGTTACATGCACTTACAAAAACTTTACTGCAATTTAATAACCAGCTCATGAGTAAAATCGGTCTTTTTAGTCGGAAAGTATGTATGTTCATTTTAGTCTTATTTATAGGGATGGTCGGAGTTAATTCCCTGCATGCTCAATCTTTTGACCACGAGGCATATCCCCAACTGGATTTCGACTTTCTTAACCTGGAGCTTGACTTGGGAGTTCAGCCGCAAAATCTCCGGATCGATGGGGCTGCAGCCTATCAAGTTGAGGCCAACACCAGCGGTGCCGATACGCTAATCCTTTACGCCTCCCATATTGATATCAGTTCTGTTTCTGTGGATGGGAGTTCGGTAGATTTTTCGCTCAGTAACGATTCGCTACATATTCCCGTTGCTGATTCAGCAACCGCGGGACAACAGTTTGAAGTAGCTATTCGATACTCCGGGCGACCGCAATTTGGGCTGCTAAAAAATTCCAACGGCACCGTTTGGACATCGCTCTTACCGCGTTCTCAGCGGCATTGGGTACCTATTGTTGATAATCCCCATGTTGAATTAGAAACTACGTTCAACATTGCCGTACCGTCGGGATTGACAGTTTGGGCGACCGGCAAAAAAACAAGTGAAGAGGCGGTTTCGGTGGATGTAATGAGATATCAATTTTCATCTGAAGAACCAATCCCCGCATCGAGTTTAGCTTTTGTTGTGGGCGGTTTCGATAATCAGTCCACAAGTTTTAATACGAAGGATGTCAATCTCGCTGTTGAATCTTCTCTGGCAGATTCTGTGGATGCTCCTCAATTAATGGACACAGCTGTAAACTATTTGCAGGAGGTGGAAAAATCTATACAGGTCGATTATCCCTACGATCAACTGAATATTATATTAACTGAAGATCACAGCTGGGAGACAAAGTCGTGGGGAGGAGCAACGATATTTCTCTATCAAAATCACGGAAATTTAGAGGCACAACTGTTGCGCGGTATTATTGGTCAATGGTTTGGGATTCATCAGCGCGAAGCGCAGTGGAGTCAGGCAGATGCCATCACCTTGTACCAAACACTTTTAGCAAATGAGCTAAGTAAAGATTCTCTGAATTTGATTTCTGACGCTGCACCGGAAACAGACGGTTCTTCTGTTTATGATAATTTTGATGTGAATAGATGGAATCAGTGGCAAGCGAATTTTTCTGATTGGCAGAATGCTTCGATTCGTTCTCAGATAGATAGCTTAGCGCCCCGAATTCTAAAAGAGCTTCCTTCTGTCATCAGATGGGATGATTTTGCCAATATTTGGTACCGGGATTTTGGTCAGCCGCTGTTCGAAATGTCCGATTTTTCTGTCACCGAAAATGCAACCCCTTCCGAACAGACATCCGACTCGGTGGCCTATCGTGTGATTTATACCTTAAACGAGGAAGAGGGAAACTTAAAACTCCGGTTTGAGTCCACAGGCGGCAGTTATGATAAACTTACTACTCTACCGGCTTACGAAATTTATCCCAACAGAACAGATAC
>CAZYOD010000061.1:0-2064 GCA_964648635.1 uncultured Balneolaceae bacterium
AACTCAGGTACTGCTAAAACGTAATTAGACCACTAATGTACGTGTTCCTAAAACCTATCTTTAAAAAATATTTTGAGGTAATTGCTTTTACCTCAGGCTTAATCGCTTTAGCATCGATGAATCCTGAGACTGCCAACGGGCCGGGATTTTGTATCTTAGAACAACTGGGGGCGTCTTTTTGTCCGGGGGATGGATTGGGGCATTCTATTGCTTATACTTTTATAGGTGACCTTCCTAATGCTATAAAGGCTAATATCTTAGGCCCGTTTGCTATTGTTATTCTAAGCGGAAGGATTTTGCAGCTTATTTATAAAAATCATCACATCAATAAAAATAAATACCATGGCTCGAATGATTGACTATCTGCCTGAATTGGAGGGAGATGAAGCAGTATATATTTCAAAACTAATGGAATCTATGGACGAGGAAATTGCTGGTCGCTTTTCTCGAGTATATCGTGCTCGTCGCAAAGATCCCCAAATTATTTTGCTAACAGCTGTTGTAGGATTCTTTGGGGTGGGTGGTTTACACCGTTTTATTCTGGGCCAGATTGGGATGGGAATTCTTTATTTACTGACCGCCGGTCTCTGCTTTATCGGTACAATCGTAGATGTTATCAACTATAAAAATTTGGCTTTTGAATATAACAGGGATGTAGCCAGAGACGCTGTTTCACTGGTAGAATAAGTAATTGATGCTGAGGTTATAAGCCAAATATTCGGTTGACGTTAAATCCGAATCGAAAGTCACCCGCCCAAAATTGTTCGGAGTTGTTAGCGATTACAAACTGTTCGAGATGCCAGCGGGTGGAAGTGAAAAACAGTTGGAAAACGTGTCCGCCCGTTTGAATATTTAATCCCAGCGAGAATGCGTTTTTAGTACCAGGGTTTTTATTTCCGACTACCGGATAATATTCGCCTATGAATGAAAAACGTTCTGAAAACTGATATTCTGCTCCCATTCCAACCGAGAATAGATAATGTTCATTACGAACGGGTACAGCGCTGAAATAGCCATACATGGGAGATAACTGTAAGGTAAGCTCATCATTAATTTTTTTTGACGCGATTACAGAAAGGAGGGTACTGATATCGTCTTTGAACGGCTGTAGATTTTCTCGAGTAACCACAGCGACATCACCCTTAACAGAGACACTCAAAGGTGTTGAATCATCGGTAGTCTGACGTAAGAGCCTATATTTTGAACGCAGATCAACCACGTTAAGAAGTGAAGATCTACCAATGCCCACCGACCACCGATCCGTAATCCCATAATCCAGACCTAACCGTACATTTTGAACATTATCCAGCCCAAAGAAGTTATCGATGGCGTCATTTGTTGCAATCCCAAAGCTGTGTATAATCGTAACGTTAAGGTTCTCTACAGGGAGACCCTCGGTGGTTGCCTGGGTAATGAGTGCGGGGGCCCAGAAGCTTTCAATAGGTTCTATAATGGTGCTCCGTTCCCGTTCCATCTGAGCATGTACATTTGCAAATGACAGAAGTAAAAAAAATCCAGTCAATGTGAGAACTTTACAGTTTTTCATAACAAATTATTTTATTTAGGGGGCAGTAGAGCAGATATAGAGACGTCAATAATTTCATTTACGCGGTAGAATAAGATTCCCGGCGGTTTAATATCATAGTCTTTCATATTCAATGTCCAGGCGGCCTTGACTTCTAATCCTTCATCAGTTTTCTGGAGCGTCCCGTCGATGGTGACATCATTGGAAACGCCGTGCACTGTAAATTCACCTTCTACCGTTACTTCTTGCGGTTGATTTGAACTTAAATTGACCTCAGAATTCAACTTTCCATAGAATTCTGCAAAAGGATGCTCATCGGCCTCCAGAGTTGAAAGCATATCATTATCTCTTTTTCTAATACCGGTCTTCAGTGTATTGACATCTATGTAGAAATCTACAGTAGAATCTTGGAGACTGATCTTACCGACTAAATGATCTGATGTTCCCGTAAATGAGTGCAGAGGCACCGATGAATCAAACTCAACATGACCCGACTTTGTCATATAGCTTTGACTAATTCCCGGATAGGGGAGATAAAA
>CAZYOD010000061.1:2164-4377 GCA_964648635.1 uncultured Balneolaceae bacterium
TGAGTTTGAGAATTGTGACACCCACTCACCGCACAGGTACTACCGAAAATAGGTTCAATATCTTCTGCAAAGCTTACAGCTCTTTGGGGATCAGGATCCGGTTCAGGCTCAGGGTCCGGCCCCGTGCTGTTTCCGTCACCACCGCAAGAAACCAGAAATAGTCCGATGGTACATAAAAGAACGGACAACAATTTTTTACAGTGGTTAAGTTTGTAATCGTTTAAAAACGATTTGTTTTGTTGAGTATTTAGCATATTCATATTCCTCCAAAATTGAATAATTCTTATTTCTGATTACTTAACACCTTAGAAGAGAAATCAGTGAAAATTATAGTTCAGAGAGATAAAGCTACCTATGGAGTATAATTTTACATTTCCCCAGCCTACTTCCTGTATTGGGACCCGCAGGAACGGTTCAGCTCGAATACTCAATGTTTGGGAAAGATCTAATTCGTAGCCTACTGATAATGTAGCATTGCTCATCCAGTGACGGGTACCCGTTTTTTCGTGCCACCGTTGCTGAAGACCTGAATAATTGTTGTCATACGAAAACCGGTAGTCCTCATCCAGCATGATATATGATGAGGCACCCGCTGTGGCATACAGCCTTGATCTATGAAAGTGGAAGAAATCATATTTTATACTGATCGGAATGTCGATGAGGATACATTCTCCCATCGTATGATCAGGAGCAATGCCATACGACCAATAACCTTGTGGCGGCTGGTATTCACTTCCACTAGCAGTATATTTTACTCTCGAATGAAGGGCACCTACGGAGATGGCTAAATTTTGGCTTAAATTATACTCGATCGTCATCCCAATTTTGTGTCCGGGATCAGAAAAATTAGATAAGCTGCCTACGGTAGTCATATCGGGACCCAGCAGGACTGCCAGTGAAAACCGGGAGTAGGGGTTAGTCAAATGAGAAGCCGTAGCCGTGGAGGTATTGGCCCGTGGGTCGTTACTTAAAGCCACGGCGGCGGAATTAAATTTAGGAGGGGTGATGGCCGAAATGGCGGGAGAACGGCCATCCACCCCCGGAGAAGCCTTGGCTGTGGTTAACGCCAGGTTGTTCTCCTTAAGTTCAGCTTTAGGAAATGTTTCATGAGTGGCCTGTGAAGCTAAAAACTCTTCCATTTCTCTTTTCTCAATATTTGATGGAGAATTAGATTGTTCATCGGTAGTATTCACCGACTCTGTAGCAACTTCTGGTTTAGAACCTTGTGGGTCTTCCTGTTGTGTCTGATTTTTTTCCGCATATTCCAAAAGTTGATTTGACAAAATATCCGGTCCAAAATTGGGGAGGTTGGACACGTTTTCGGCTTGAGTCAATCGCTCATTGAGCTGGTTAATTTTCATCTGTTGGTTGTAGGTGATATAGGCCAAAACCGAAAGCAATAGTATTACAGCCGCCGCGGCCAGACGTCGGCGTCTTAGATTCGTGCGCTGTTGATCCAGTTTATCAAGTCTTGTTGACAATTTTAGCCAGTCGTCCTCTTTATATTGGATATCATATTCCCCGGCTTTTTTTCGGAAGAACTCTTCAAGGGGATCGTTATGTTGGTTGTCAGACATAATCAGGTTCTAAATAAATTTTTTTTCTACTATCAACTGTAGATTTTTTTTAGCCTTAGCCAGATTCGATTTTGATGTACCAACAGCAATACCAAGCATGTCTGCTATCTCTTTATGTTGAAATCCTTCGATTACATACAGGTTAAACACCGTCCGGTAAGCGGGAGTAAGCTGTTGCACCATTTCAATGATTTCATCATATGACATGCCACTTAAAACTTGCTCTCCTCGACTTGTTTTTTGTTTTGCCAGCTCTAAATCCACATGCTGTTGCTGCCTTGCGTTCTTGTGATATTGATTTATAGCGGTATTGACGATGATCCTTCGAAGCCACGGTTTGAAAGGGCGGTTCAGATCATAGGAGTCGATATTGGTAAAAACTTTCATAAATGCATCGTTCAAGATTTCCGCTGCCTGTTCTCTGGAATCGGCATACCTCAGCGTGATGCTCATACCATAAGCATAGAACATCTGGTACAACTCTTTTTGGCTTTTTCGGCGCCGCTTTCGGCAGCCTTTAATGATTTTTTTTATCACAGCCCGAAATATCCCGTGGTTATAGTTTTATTGTACTCTCTATTTAATCATACAGGAAACATAATGAAATGGTTGCCTCTGATACTCAAATAATTTGGG
>CAZYOD010000061.1:4477-10510 GCA_964648635.1 uncultured Balneolaceae bacterium
TAATCATACAGGAAACATAATGAAATGGTTGCCTCTGATACTCAAATAATTTGGGAGGCCTTTTTATATAAAAAAGTTGCGGAACAGAATAGCAGGAGGGACATAAAATAAAAACTCCCGGCCGATCAAAGCCAGGAGTTTTTTCTTTAGGGCATTTGGAGCTTAAGAAGCATCCAAATATTGTTGCTCTTCCACAGTGCCGTACGACGATCCAGTAGAAATGTTACAGATAAAGTGAAATAAAATTTTTCATTTTAAATCTTGTTATTCCAAGGGGTCAGGTAGTATATTAACGCCAGAATTTTAACCCGAAATTGTTTAACAAAATTATTCATGATTTCAGGAAATCCGACGCTTAGTGAAAAGACATTTCAAAATGTCGGCCAGCCCGTTTCTGCGGATGGGGCAATGACTATCAACGGAACGGTCAACAAAACAGGTATTTTATTTTTAATTCTGCTGCTGGGTGCTTCTGTCAGCTGGTACCAACCATCTCAATTATTTATATGGGGTGGGGCTATCGGCGGATTTATACTGGCGATGGTAACAATTTTTAAAAAGGAGTGGGCTCCGTTTACAGCGCCATTATATGCCGGTGCCGAAGGGTTGTTTCTGGGAGCCATTTCAATCATGTACCAAAGCGCTTACGGCGGAATTGTTCAAAACGCTATACTTCTTACATTCGGAACCTTTGCAGCTATGTTGCTTGCCTACCGATCAGGATGGATAAAAGTTACAAAGCGTTTACGCATGGGAATAGTGGCTGCCACGGGAGGAATTTTTCTGGTATATCTGGCAAGTATTGTCCTAAGTTTTTTTGGGATAAACCTTAGCCTAATCCACGGAACCGGACTTATGGGGATCGGTTTTAGTTTTATTATTGTAGGAGTGGCGGCGTTTAACTTGATCCTTGATTTTGACATGATCGAAAAAGGAGCTGAAGCCAACGCCCCAAAATATTTTGAGTGGTACGCTTCTTTTGGGCTTTTAATTACGTTGATTTGGCTTTACATCGAAATTCTAAGGCTGCTTTCTAAATTTCAGCGACGATAATTTTAAGAATTAATTTCACATCTTGATTAAAAAAACAGATATGCCTTTTTCAAAACGTGAGCTATTTACGGGGCTGATTCTTTTTTTACTGATTACTTTAGTAGTAGCGGGAGTTCGCTGGTCTCGCTTGTATAATTCACAAGCTATTTCTTCTGAAACGCCGGTTCACATTTATTTAGATGAGCCAATTAAGCTTGATTCCCTTACTGAAATGCTTGCGGATTCAGGACTCGTGCAGAGTAGCACCGAGTTTAGATGGGCAGCACATATTTTTGGGTGGCGAAATTTTCAAAAAGGACATTACCTTGTTGATCAAGGCTTTAAGTACAATGAATTTCTTTCTAAGATTGCAAGAGGTATCCAAGATCCTGTCTCGGTTACTATTCTGCCCGGCAGAACTAAAGAGGATATCGTGCAAAGAGTATCTGATCAGCTACAGCTTGATTCCCTTTCTTTTTATCAAACACTAACAGATACCGCCTTTTTAAAAAGCCAAAACTTAAGACCTGAAGAAACCTTGGGGCGTTTATATCCAAATACCTATTCAGTTTACTGGACGACTTCTCCTCGGTCTTTTATGAAACGAATTCTTGAAGAGTTTGATCATGCGGTGGTAACCCAACACAAACAGCAATTTGAAAATAGTGATCATTCCATTAATGAGATTTTAACCCTTGCTTCAATCGTAGAGTGGGAAGCGCGAAATGAGCAGGAAAAGGAGATCATCAGCGGGCTATATTGGAATCGACTTAATAACGGTATGCGACTGCAAGCTGATCCCACAATTAATTTTGCTGTTGGAGAACGTCGGCGGCTGCTGTATGAAGATTATAAGATTGACCATCCGTATAATACGTACATAAATGACGGTCTGCCGCCCGGACCAATCACAAATCCGAGCCTGAGCTCAATAAAGGCGGCCTTGAACCCCGAAGAGCATGATTATCTGTACATGGTAGCCAGTCCCGATGGCACCCATTCTTTTTCCGAAACATTTGAAGAACACAAGCGCAAAAGTGCCAAATGGCGTAAATGGCTACAAAAACAGTACCAAATAAAACGGATGAGGGAGCAAAACTCCGAATAGTTATTGCAGACTGTCTTTTAGTACAGGCAGTACCCCGGCTTCGGTAATTGTAAATATTTTTACTTCCTGATTAATATGGGTGCCATCAAAATTAATATTGCTGATGAGGCCTTCGTAGATGGGTTGATCTTTTAGTGCTACCTTCAAACGCTCCGGGTTAACGGAATTGTCCAATGTTCTGAGAAGATAACTCGCTGCATCATAACCAATCATTGCAAAACGGTTGGGCTCGATATCAAAGCGGGTTTCAAATTGCTCTTTAAACTGCTTTAACCGTTGACTTTTCTGATCTATATAGTAGCTTTCAGAAAAGTAAATGTCCTGATTGTTTAGCTGTATTTCAGGAATTTTAAAATTACCCCATTCTTGTGAACCTAATACGGTAATGTTACTGTTCATGGCCTCAAGATCTACCAATAGCAGTTCGCCAAGGGTAGGGGCCGCCTGACCTGTAAAAGGGGCATAAATTCCATCGAGATAATGGTAGTCGCCGAGGCTGTCAATTTTGGCGGTGTCGGACGTGAAATATTTGGTGTACTCTGTAAGCTCATAGCCCTTTGATTGCAAATCTTCCACAAAGAAATGAGTGATTTTTGCCCCAAGTTTCTCAGCTCTCTCGCGGAAGGCATAGGCAGAGGCTTCTCCCAGAGAATTTTTCTCAGCCAAGATTGCCAGGGTATCCATCTTTAATTTTTTCACCGCATATTCAGCCATCTTCCGACCATGAGAAGTAAAGGTTGGATTTACTTGGAAGACATATGGATTATCAATGTTAAGTTCCTCAGAATTGGCCAGAGGTGCTATTAATGGGATCTGATACTGTTCTGCTAAGTCAGCCATTCTTTGAGCAGGCTCCGAAAACAAAGGGCCCAAAATGGCATCGACATTATAATTCCAGGCCATATCGGTCACAGCATAGCCGGCAGAATCTATATTAGCAGCCGTATTTTTATGTCGGATAAATGCCTTTTTATCCTGGTTCTGCTGATTAAATTCTTCCGCTGCCATTACATAGCCAAAGTAGAGTCCCTGGGAAACCTCAAATTCGGGTGCATTGTTGGAATAGGCAGGAAGTGCGGCGCCAATGTCATAAGTGATACCTTTCGGAGCACGAAGATTATCATTAAAGGTCATTTCTACCGCATAATTCATTGAGTCGGCAATCATCTCCCTGAGCTCCCTCATTGCACTTCCGGATGTATCAATTTTAGCTTTTACCAGCTGATCGTATAAAGTTTTGGCTACGGGAAGCGGAGCATTACCAAAAACAGCTGATACTAAATCATATTTTATTTCTGGATGATTGGCATTTTGGAAAGCCGTTTTGCGTTGATTAAGCGTCAAATAGCCAAGAATGTCCTTATACAAAGCGGTAGCATCCATAATGATTTGAGTTCGCACATCACGCTGCTTCATCCGATACAGACGATTCAAGGCTTCTCCATAGAGACCAAGTTGAAAATCAGAAAGAGCGAGTGTGTACTGCGATTCCAAATACAGATCCCGGCCATCTTCTTGGGTTATCTGCTTCAGGTACATCTTGGATGTCAGATATTCTCCCATCCCAAAATACGCTTTTCCCGAAAAGAGCCGGCCTCTATCGGAATCAATATTGCTAAAAATATTTAAAGCTTCGGAATATTTTCCTTGTTGATAAAGCTCCAATCCCTCATCAAACGACTGAGCCTGTACATTCTGAGGTGTTACAGAAGCAGAAAGAATCAGAAGAAGTGTCAGGAAAAAAGAGGATAAATATCGCTTATTATTTTTCATAGTAGGAGTTCCGTTAAGGAATTTGTTCTCTTTACTAACTGCTTAGATGCTAATTTGTTCTGTGGATTATTCCCACTCGATGGTTGAGGGCGGCTTGGAACTCACATCATACACCACGCGGTTAATTCCTCTTACCTCATTGATTATTCTGTTAGAAACGTGGGCAAGAAACGGGTGTGGCAAATGAGCCCAATCAGCAGTCATTCCATCAACACTTGTTACGGCACGCAAGCCGGCAGTAAATTCATAGGTTCGTTCATCGCCCATTACTCCCACACTTTGAACCGGCAATAATACAGCCAGCGCCTGCCATACCTTATCATACAAATCATTTTTGCGAAGCTCAGAAATGAAAATATCATCCACTTCGCGAAGCATGTCAAGTTTCTCGCGATCTACATCTGATATTATGCGGATTGCCAAACCCGGGCCGGGGAAGGGGTGACGCCCGATAAAATGTTCAGGGATACCCAACTCACGGCCGACATTTCGAACCTCATCTTTAAAGAGCTCGCGAACCGGTTCAATAAGCGATAAATTCATCTCTTCGGGTAGTCCACCGACGTTGTGATGGGATTTTATAGTAGCGGATGGACCTTTAAATGAAATGCTTTCAATCACATCGGGATAAAGTGTGCCTTGAGCTAGGTATTTGTAAGAATTGTCGTGGGCAATAGCGTCATCGAACACCTCAATGAATGTTTCACCAATGATGGTCCGCTTTTTTTCGGGATCCACAACGCCTTTAAGCCTTTCTAAAAATTTGTCGCTGGCATCGATGCCTTTTACCGGCAAATGCAGTTTATCCTCATAAATATTCAGAACATCCTGAAACTCGTTTTTGCGAAGGACCCCGTTATCCACAAAAATACACAGCAGCTGATCGCCGATGGCTTCGTGCACAAGGGTAGCTACAACCGTAGAATCTACGCCGCCGCTGAGTCCGCATATTACATGATCGTCGCCCACTTGCTCGCGAATTTCCTGTATAGTGGATTCGATGAACGATTTAGCTGTCCAAGTACCTTCCAGATTACAAATTGAGCGGACAAAGTTTGAAAGTATCTGTTTGCCGTAGGTAGTATGTATGACCTCCGGGTGGAACTGAACACCGAATATTTGTCGATCCTTATGACGAACTGCTGCTACGCGCGCATTATCGGTGTGGGCGATAATTTCATATTCTGCGGGCAATTCTTTGATATGGTCGCCGTGACTCATCCACACGACGGACTCCTGAGGAATTTCTTTTAATAGATCAGAATTGTCGTCTACAATAAGATCGGAGCGACCGAATTCGCGCCGCTCGGCTTTTTCCACACTGCCCGGCACTTGAGAGTGAGCTAAGATTTGTAGCCCATAGCAAATTCCAAGTACGGGTACATTCCAGTCAAAAATATCCTCATTGAGCTCTGGAGCATCTTCGTCATTCACACTGCTGGGACCACCTGAAAGTATAACTCCCTTGGGAGGGGAATCTTTAAAAGCAGACAAATCTTTATTAAAGGGATGGATTTCGCAATAGACATTAAATTCCCGAACCCGTCGGGCAATCAGCTGGGTATATTGAGATCCGTAATCGAGAATCAGTATCCAGTCGGTCGGTCGGTGTTGCATGAAGAATTACTGTCAGTGTGTGTTTAATAACGAATGTTTTAAAAAAGAATAACTCTTGAGAGGAACATAAAAAAAGAAAGGCACCCAAGTGGGTGCCGATTATTTAAGCTACGATTTCTTCGTATTCATCCGGAGACATCAAATCATCGAGCTGCGATTCATCGCCGACTGATATTTTAACGATCCAACCGTCCCCGTAGGGATCATCGTTAACGAGCTCAGGCTCCATTTCCAGTTTTTCATTAGTCTCCACAATTTCTCCGGAAACAGGTGCATAAAGTTCCGATACCGTTTTAACAGCTTCTACTGTACCAAAGACTTCATCCTGATCAAACTCAAATCCTTCCGGTTCAATTTCAACAAATACAATATCACCAAGTTCTCCCTGGGCAAAATCGGTGATGCCGACAGTCGCGGTGCCGTCACCGTTGTCCCGAATCCATTCGTGTTCTTTGGTGTATTTTAAATCTGTGGGGTAGCTCATATTAATTATTTTTCCGGAT
>CAZYOD010000062.1:0-10456 GCA_964648635.1 uncultured Balneolaceae bacterium
AATAGGCACAGTGAGGATGGTCGGTAAAATGGTGTCGTTTGTCATGCTCTAAAATTAACCATCCTCCTTCGGCCAGCCAGCCGTCATTGACAATCGTAGAAATCATTTCTTCCATCAGGGGAAAGTCGTAAGGGGGATCTGCAAAAATGATATCATAGGGGAGCGGCATTCCATCCAAAAAATTTTCCACCGGTGAAGTAACGGCCCGTATTTGGTCAGCGATATCAAACTCGCGTCCCACGCTTTCGATATGTTTGATATTGCGGCGGTCGCTATCCACGAACAGCACTTTTGATGCCCCGCGTGAGATGGCCTCGAATCCCAGGTTTCCCGATCCTGCAAAGAGATCAAGAATGTTAGTCTCCCGAATAAACTTGCGGGCATCCAGAATTGAAAACAACCCTTCTTTAGTACGTGCGGACGTAGGGCGAACGTTTAATGTTTTGGGGATGCTGATTTGCCGTCCCTTTAAAGTGCCGGTAATAATGCGCATGCCTTCTTTATGATTTTGGAGGAAATAATTTAGTCGAAAGGTACAAAAAATAATGCTGTGAGGCTTAATCTGTTGCCTCTTAGGGTATGAGCGGAAAAAACTTATCTAATCGTAATCTAGGGCCAGCATCATAGCCGGAAAGGCTTGTTCAAGGTTAAAGCCGTAAGTCTGCTCATCGGCCTCAATGTGAATTTTTTCAAGGCTGTCCATTTTGGTTATTGTTCCGGCATCATCCCAAAAAGGTTGCAGTATTTCGATAACCCGAAACGCATCCATCCCATAGACGTATATTTTTTCGTGTAATCCACCCATCCAGTTTATTTCCCGGGTCTGTTGCAGCCAGAGATAGGGCAGATCCTGAATTTCATCATAGGGGATATATGTAGCACCACGTAGTTTCCCAAGGATAAAGGATGCCACAGAGATGCAGTTTTGGAAGCAGCAGATGGTCAAAAAGGAGCCTCCGGGATTTGCATGCTGCACCCAGCGAAGACCGACCTCAAAATCGCTGATGAGATCAGTGGTGGAAATTTCTGAAGCCAGTTTTTGAAGTCCTTGGAGTGATTCATCGTTGCGTAAAAGGAGGAATCTGAAATCCTGGTTACTGAGATTATACCAGGTGGGATGTATTTTCTTGCGGTCTACACCACTCATCAAAATGCTGATGTGCTTTTCGCGCTCATCGGAATCATCATATACAATTTTTGGAACCGAGGTCCAGCATTCTTGGGTAGGAAAGGAAAGAATACGAAGCCGTTTAATATCGTATTCTTGTTTGACCTGGCTAACTGTTTGTTTAATGCCCCGAAAATGCTGCTCGGAATTTCCAAGCAGCGTTTCGGTGACATCAAAATTAAAGTCGAAACAACCTATACGGGCCAATTTGTCTGGTTTGCCTGGGTCGTTAACAGCGTAAAAAAGCTGATTCCCAAAAAAGCAAAGCCCTAAACTAGGAAGTTGTTCCTCCATATATCATTATTCCCAGCTGCCCGCATTAAGCAGTGTTGTTCTCTCGAGAGATCCAATTTGATCTTCGGTAGCGGGATCTTCCAGCAGGTAAATTTGAGGTCGTAGGGTGTCGTTAAGAGTGTACTCAAATTTGGGATGCGGAGGCCGCGGAGAATAGATCAGGGAATCCGGGTTATATGTTTCATCCGGACTCATCGGCTTGAATAAGGAGTCGCCTCGGGCAACCATTGTAGAGTCTGTTTTAAGCCACTGGACTAATGAGTCGAGTCCGCCCTCGGTGGGGGGGAATTCATCATTTGTCCGCTCATATTGAACCAAAGCATCTCGAACCTGTCCCATTTGATATCGAACTTTTTCGGTCATCTGTTCGCGTTCGATAACTTCTTGGTAGGGATCAACAATCGATCGATAAAGATAATATCCCAAAACAATGACTATGATGCCCAGTACGATAGTTAGTAATCGGTTACGCTTTTCAATATCCATGTGCAGATATGTATATAAGTGTGATAGTTTGCGAAAATATGACTTTGAAAATACATGCCGACTTGTTGATATGCAACTGCAAGTCCGAAATGGTTTTATCAGTTATGATAAGGGGTTCAGATGGTAAACTTGCTCGATCAGATAGGATGACAAGCCCCGCCGCTGAAATTTTTTGAGTTCCTCCAGTTTCGACTGTTCATGCAGCAGCTGCAGATTAAAACGGTGTCCAAACAATTGCCGGATCTCTTCTTCATTAACAGAAAAAGGCGGGCCGTTCATCTCATCCTGATCATAAGTAAAAGTTTGAAGCAGAATCTGCGTTCGGTTTATGCAAAGTTCCAGTAGCTTATGAGCGTACATTTTGCGCATGTCTGCAGGGAGGGCAACAATAGAAGCCTTATCATAAATGGCATCGAGTTTGGAAACTTGTGCAACCGGCAGTTTCATAAAATCTCCCTCCCAAAGTTCAATGGATTTTGATCGGTAAATCGAAAAACCGTGGCTGGAATTTTCAGAAAAGGATTGAGGAACTATATCCATAAACTCATGCAATGCCTTGCCGGATACATCTACGCCGAATACGTAATATCCCTGTTCGGCCAACCATTTCATGTCAAGACTTTTTCCACAAAGGGGAACAAAAACCCGTGCGCCCTTTTTTAAGGATAAAATAGACCATAATTTTGGAAGCTGTGGGTAAACAACCTCCATGTGCCATCCGATTTTATTCTTTTGCCAACGGCTCTGCCAGTAACTAATTTCCATTTAGTAGGATTTTTATAAAATTTTTGCCAATCTTTCTATATAAAATAACATAATGATTAGCATGGAGTTAGATATCTTTTGGGAGCCGATTGTAAAAGTTGTTTTTGCTATGTTTTTGGGCGGCTTGATTGGGCTGGATCGGGAGATGGCAGGAAAGCCGGCGGGGCTTCGAACACACATGTTGGTTGCAGGGGCTTCTTCGCTGCTTGTCGTTTTGGGGGATGTGATGATAACAAACTATGGGGACAGTCCTTTTGTGGACGCCATTCAGGCAGACCCTATTCGTATTATGGAGGCTATTATTACCGGCATAAGTTTTCTCGGAGCCGGTACCATTATCTTTAGGAGTCGAGATGAAACAGTTGAGGGGCTCACGACCGCGGCCTCCATATTATTTTCTGCTACCATCGGAATTGCCGTAGCACTTCAGCAATTTCTTCTGGCAGCTATACTTACCGTTTTGGTTATCGTAATTTTGGTTGGTTTGGGTTATCTTGAGCCGTTTATTAAACGGCTGCGAAGTTATCTGTTCAAAGATAAGCCCAAAGACTAAATTCATCTCTCCATTGAACCGGAAAATTCTTAACCTGGCGATTCCCAACATCATCAGTAATCTTTCCGTGCCTTTGCTGGGTGCGGTGGATACAGCCTTGGTTGGGCATCTGGAAGATGCCTATTACTTGGGGGCAATTGCCGTAGGCAGTATGATCTTCAATTTTATTTTTTGGGGATTCGGTTTCCTTCGCATGGGTACAACCGGGATTACGGCTCAAGCGTTTGGCGAAAAAAATCGTACTGAAAGCGTTATGACGCTGGCCAGGGCACTGGCTGTAGCAGGAGTTTTCAGTCTGCTTATCGTCATGCTTCAAGTATGGATTGCCGATCTCAGTTTTTGGTTGATTGAAGCATCCCCGGAGGTGGAGCGATATACACGCATCTATTTTTTCATTAGGATTTATACCGCACCGGCCACTCTGTGTCTTTATGCAATTAACGGATGGTTCCTGGGGATGCAGAATGCACGCTATCCTATGATCGTTACGATCTTTTTAAACTCGATTAACATCGGGCTTGATGTTCTTTTTGTCTACGGCATGGACATGCATGTGGATGGTGTGGCATGGGGAACGCTCATCGCGCGGTATGCCGGGTTAATCTTGGCCGTAACACTGCTGGTAGTAAAATACCGAGAATGGCTGACTGGCTATGTACATAATTTGCTGATGGAGGTAAAAGCGTTAAAAAAATTCTTCTCGGTTAACCGCGATATTTTTATTCGAACGCTCTGCCTCATTTTTACCTTCTCTTTCTTTACTGCGAAGTCGGCCGAGTTTGGGGATGTAATATTGGCGGCGAACTCCATCTTGTTACAGCTTTGGATGATGGTTTCTTACGGGATTGACGGTTTTGCCTTTGCAGCCGAAAGTTTGATCGGTCGCTACACCGGTTCCGATCAGCAGAAACGCGTAAATCTGGCCGCAAAATATTGCTTTTACTGGGGGACGGGCATAGGATTGGTAGCATCGGCGGTTTATGCTATTTTTGATGTGCAGATTTTACAGGTGTTTACCGATCAGCAAGATGTAATTAGTGTGGCTATGGGTGTTTTCTTTTGGACGATTGTCGGGCCCACAGTAAGCAGCTTTTCTTATATTTGGGACGGAATTTTTATTGGGGCTACAGCCACGGCTCCCATGCGCAATTCAATGATCATCGCTACTCTTGCGGTGTTTTTGCCTGCCTACGCTGTTGGGGTTCATTATATAGGGAACCATGCTCTTTGGTTAGCAATGACACTTTTTATGATTGCCCGAGGTATTACGCTCACCTTATATGCTCCCAAATATATTTTGAGAGCAAGTGACACTCAAAAAGCGTAATTTTTATCCGATATTTGAAGTCAATTAAGGGACCTATGAAAACGATAATGCTTTTGCGTCATGCGAAGTCAGCTCGCGATGGTTCGCGACGAAAGGACTTTGATCGCCCCTTGGCAAAACGCGGTCAAAAAGATGCCCCGCGGATAGGGGCGTTCGCCCGAAGCGTCGGAGTTATACCTGCTTCGATTATCTGTTCACCGGCTAAACGTGCTGAGCAAACGGCAAAGTTATTTGCTGAAGGTGCCGGTATCGATTCGGCATTAATTAGGTGGGATAAAGATTTGTATTACGGGGGCGCACGGGATTATTTGTCTACTATCCAAAAATCACCGGAGGGAGCAGCGGATATGTTATTGGTAGGTCATAACCCGCTTATCGAAGAGACAGTATCGTTGTTGTGTAATGAGGAGGGATCCTATGCCGTAAGAATGCCGGCGGGTGCGCTGGTGTGTATCGAACATCCGGCGATGGAATGGCATCAAGTAAAAGCGGGCACGGCGCGACTTCGATGGATGATGATTCCTAAACTTCTCCAAAAATGGGAGGGGTAAATTTTAGAATCATTATCCGGTCACTTCTTTATAGTTGTCCAGTCGAGATTGTTGGTCTTCCTCATCCATGATTTTGAGAATTTCGGTGACAGCTTCATGAGGCTCTCGGTAATAATGGTCTTCCCCCAGAAAGTCTCGGAGTCCTGATTTGTTTATCACGTCACGAACAGGTCCCTTGAGGCCGGTAATGTAGAGTTCAATATCCCAGTTTTTCAGCGTCGTGATCATAGATTTAAGTTGTTCTGCCGCGGTGGTATCTAAAGTGTTAATGCTGCTGCCGTCAATGATCACAAAGCGGGTAGAGTCGGTCCGTTCACGGCTTTTCTCCAGGATGAAATCCCGAAAGAAGTCGGCATTGACAAACGAGAAGGAGGCGTCTACCCGAAGTATGACAATACAGTCGATAGGTTTAGCTTCGGGATTGCGATCCAAATTCTTAAAAAGACGCGTTCCGGGAATAATGCCAAGTTCGGCTACATTAGGTCGGCTGTATCGGTATAGAATATTAAGCATAGAAGCTACGACTCCGAGCAAGATACCTTCTTGGATACCAATGAGCAGGGTACAAACAGCCGTAAAGATGGCGATAAGTCCTTCGGTACGTTTGGTTTGATAGAGTTCCTTAAATTCTTGAATGTCGATAAGATTTAGGGAAGAAACGATAATAATAGCAGCCAAAATAGGCATTGGCAAATAGTAAAAGAGCGGGGTCAAAAATAGCAGGGTGGCAATGATAACGGTGGCCGTAATGACATTCGCCAGCGGAGTTTGCACATTTGCCTGCTCCGATGCGGCCGATCGCGAAAAGCTGCCCGAAACGGGAATGGATTGAAAAAAACTGCCGAAAAAATTGGAAGAACCGATTGCTACAAGCTCGTGATTGGCATCAATAATGTAATCATTGCGTTTGGCAAAGGTGCGCCCCAGCGAGGCTACGCTCATAAATTGTACAAGAGCTAGAGTTAACGCCGTAGGCAGCAGTTCTCGCATATTATTAAAATTTATTTGAGGCAGTTCAAAGGGAGGTAATCCCATCGGAATGTCACCAACAAGGTGAATACCCTTTGAACCGGCATTTGTGAGCCACGCTAAAAATATGCTGGCAGTCAAAATAAGAACTGAGGCCGGAATAATAGGATTGATGTACCTGATTATTGCCAAAAGGACCATGGCGGCCCCGCCCCAAAGGAATGTTTGCAGGTGAATGTCGTCAAGCTTATAAATTACCTCTTCAATAATGACAATAATGTATTGGGTATTGGGAAGTTCTATTCCCAACAGGTTATTAAATTGGGTGAAGGCGATGATTATGGGCGCGGCCAGGGTAAATCCCGCAATAACAGGACGCGAGAAAAAGTTGAAAACGGCGCCCAGTTGCATAGAACCCATTAGCAACTGTAATCCGCCGGCCATCATCGTCAGTAAAATGACCAAGGTAATATAGCGCTCGGAATTAGGTTCGGCCAGTAGGCCGACCCCCGCGGCCACAATAAGCATATCTACGGCAACGGGACCGATTGACAAGTTTTTGGAAGTTCCCAGCAGGGGATAAATCAATAGCGGAATGACACCCGCATATAATCCATAGATGGGAGGAACGCCCGCTATGACGGCGTAGGCCATGCCTTGGGGAATGAACATTACCCCGGTAGTGAGTCCTGCCGTTAAGTCGCCGCCAAACTTATTTCTATTGTAGCTGGGCAACCAGTTGGCAATCCTAAACGTTTTTTTGAGCCATTTTTCCATATTTTAAAAGGGCCAGAATATGGGGATAAATATAGTAGCTAAAATCCAAAAAAGGATGTTTAGCGGCGTCCCTATTTTGGTGAAGTCTTTAAATTTATATTGTCCCGCACCGTAAATCAAGGTATTGGTTTGGTAGCCAAAAGGTGTTATAAAACTGAGTGAAGCTGCAAAGGTTACTGCAAATAAAAACGGGTAGGGGCTAACACTCATTGCATTTGCCGTCTCAATAGCAATGGGAGCCAGTAATGCCGCCGATGCATTATTTGACATGATGGCTGTGACGCCCATTGTCAGTAGAAAAAAACCCGATAATACGGCACGGGGACCAAAATCAGAAAGCAGAATAATCATTTGGTCGGCTAGCATGCCGGCAGCACCCGTTTTGTCCATGGCAGTTCCCAGTGGAATGACACCGGCAAGCAGCATAATAATTTTCCAATTTACAGCTTCGTAAGCTTCTTCGGTGGTTAAACACCGTGTGAGAATTAGCAGTATTGATCCCAGTAAAGCACTCACCACAATTGGTAAAATATTAAAAGCTGCGGCGGCTACGACGCCTGCAATGATGGCAATGGCTATGGGCGTTTTTTCTCGTCGTTCTCGTACTACACCGATTTCTGAAGCAACTACAAACGATTGCTCTTTGTCAATGTCGCGAACACGGTCTTTGCTGATACTGAGCAGCAGCGTATCGCCGGCAGAAAGGCGAACATCTTCCAGGTCTTCCTGCTCAATTTTTCCGTGATGGCGAATTGCCAGTGGTACGGCGCCAAAACGATCAGCAAAATTTGTTTTTCCCAAAGTTTGTCCTTCTAATGATGAGTCGGGGGCGATAACAGCTTCAACTAACGTATCCCGGCCGTGTTTCAAATCTACATCTGTCCATTCATGCGGCGGTTTGAGAGTTAGATCGCTGCGATTGAGCAGCTTATCAATTTCCGTAGCACTGCCGCGAATTCGCAGGACGTCGCCAGATTCAATTTTAGTCTCCGTTCGCTGCGCAGAACTGTCGCTTTCTTTTTTGAATATCCTGAGAACATCCAGATCCAGCTTACGGGTAAGTTCTTCTTCATTAAGAAATTCCCCCAGAAGATTACTGTCGGACTCAATGACTACATCCGTGAGGTATTCTTGCATTTTATATCCGGTAGTAAGCTCTTCATTCTTGCGTCGGTTAGGTATTTTTCGGATGCCGATAAACAGCATATAAAGAAAGCCGGCTGCCAAGAGAATTAATCCCATGGGGGTGAATTCGAACATTGAAAGTGCTGCGAGGCCGCGGTCTTCTGCTATAGAGCTAACTAAAATATTTGTTGATGTACCGATCAATGTACAGATACCGCCGAATATCCCAGCAAAAGAAAGCGGCATTAGTAATTTGGAGGGGCTAATATCTATGCGATCTGCAATGTCGATCATCACAGGAATAAAAATGACAACTACTGCGGTATTGTTAATAAATGCCGATGATACGCTAACAAACAACAACATTTGCACAAATCCCGCCCAATAGTTTTGCTCGATCTTCTTTGAAAAATAAGCACCCACCGTGTTGAGGATGCCCGTCCGTCGCAGCCCCTCACTGAGAATAAACATGGCAGCTATTGTAAGTGTGGCCGGATTGCTGAAGCCAGCAAAACCCTCTCTGGGAGTTAGGATACCCGAAACCAGGAGCAGTGCCAGGATTATCAGTGCGGCGATATCAAAAGAAACGTAATCCGTAGAGAAAAGGAACAGGGCAACAGCCAGAAGTAGGAAGACAAAAACTATTTCGAACGACATTCGGCTTTCTTTTTTGGTCCCGGTTTGCAGAAATACGGTATACTAATTCTGTAAACGTTCCTTATATTTAACATCAAGGATGTAAGAAGGTGCGAAGATTTTTTCTTACATTAAAGTGACAAAATTTTATAAGCATTAAATCATAGACTAGTTTTCCGGAATATGAATTATAAGCACAAGTTTTTTTACCTTTGCAAAACTCCTCTTAGCGCCGAAGGTCCCAAGGATGTGGAAATTATCGATCGGGCAGAGCATAGTGATGAATTTCCCGAGTTGTTCAAGGAATATGAGGAGTTACGTTCTCATGCTTTTAATGAAGATAAGCTGTACAGCATTATCCGCGCTGATGATGTTTATGACTTGCTTCGGACGGGAACGGAAAAAGAAGCCAAAGAAGCCGCCTTCGAAAAAGCTCAACAAGAGATTATTACTAACCTTCAGCATCGTGTAATGCAGAAAAATGATGACGAAGCAAAAGCGATTCTGAAAGAAGTACATGACGTTGAGTGATAGGCATCCTTTGAGGATTGCATGAGTTATGGCAGCAAAAAAGCGTCCCTTCTATATAGTTGACCAAGACAAAGATGTCTTTGTGGTGGACAAACCGGCCGGCTTGCTGGCGGTGCCGATCCCTAATAGCAGTGCTAAAAACTTGTTTGATCTTGTTGCCGATCATTTGGCAAGGCATGGCGTGCAGGTGGGGGTAGTACACCGGATCGACCGATATACCAGCGGGTTGATGGTGTTTGCCAAAAATAAGCGGGCTTATGATGATTTGGTGGAAAAGTTTCGGAATCAGAAGCCCCGTCGAACCTATCTCGCTATCGTCAGGGGTATCGTAGAAGAAGACGAAGGTGTGTTGGAACATCACCTGAAATTAATCAAAGACGGATTTCGGAATATTGTTGTGGGCCCGGATGAGAAGGGAGCTACTCCGGCTCGCTTGACCTACAAAGTAAAAGAGCGGTTCAAAGAGAATACGCTCGTAGAAGTACAGCTTGATACCGGGCTGAAAAATCAAATTCGTGTGCAGTTTGAGCATGTCGGGCACCAGCTGGTGGGCGATCAGCACTATGCTCCCGAGGAAGAAGGCGAACCGTTAATTAATCGCCAGGCTCTACATGCCTACCAGTTAGAATTTGAGCACCCTCGTACCGGACGGATGGTGAGTTATGAGGCAAAAATTCCCGCCGATATGTTGCGCCTCATTGATCGTTACCGCTGGAAAAAAGAATCACATTCATAGCATGTGATCAAGGATTTTCTATCCATTTTATAAGCATCTTCTATTGGCAAGAGGGAATGATTACCCCCATATTTCTGTATACATTATTTGGAGTCAATACAGAATCATGGGTTAATTGTTAACTAAAATTTAAGCGAAATAGCTATGGCTACTACTGTGAAGGGAGAAAAGAAGATGAAAATAGATATTGGTATCAGTGAAGATAACCGAAAAGAAATAGCCAATGCCTTGTCTAAAGTGTTGGCTGATTCTTATATGTTATATCTAAAAACGCATAATTATCACTGGAATGTAACGGGTGAGCTGTTTCATTCGTTGCACGAACAATTTGAGGAGCAGTATACAGAGCTGGCCGAAGCAATTGATGTAATTGCCGAGCGAATTCGGGCTTTGGGATATCGCGCACCGGGGACGTTTAAAGATTACAACGAGCTGACTTCCATCGAGGAAGATCAGGAAGAGCCGGAAGCTTTGGAAATGGTTCGCCGACTGGCGTTAGGTAACGAACAGGTTTTGCGAACCGCCCGAGAAGCATTGG
>CAZYOD010000063.1:0-3993 GCA_964648635.1 uncultured Balneolaceae bacterium
ATTATGCATGTCTAATAACTTAATTTGTTTTTGGGATTTAAAGTTTCCACCAATATTATTACCTAATGGAAATTTTGCTCCGTGACTGTTTTAAAGGAGACATTTAGCAGACTTTGTTAAAACGAACTAATTTTTGAAATTATCTGCCTATCGACTAAAGGATTATTTCATTTCTTACTTTCATTTTCTTCGGAAAAATCCTAACTTTTGCCGCTTCCAGAGCGATAGATATTTCGCTTTTAGAAAAGGAATTATCAAAACTTAACTCATTACAACCGATTAGATAATGAATAAAGGAACCGTTGCACAAGTGATTGGTCCGGTTGTGGATGTTGACTTCGATGAGGGGGACATTCCACCGGTGCTAAATGCACTTTATATTGAACGTGAAGACAAATCAAAACTATATCTGGAAGTTGCCCAGCATTTAGGTGAAAATCGTGTTCGCACTATCGCGATGGATTCCACCGATGGGCTGGTCCGGCAGACAGAGGTAGTTGATACCGGATCTCCGATTTCCATGCCGGTTGGCGAAGATATTCGCGGACGTGTATTCAATGTAGTCGGTGAACCCATCGACGGTATTGAAGCGCCTAAAGGAGATCGCAAATATCCGATTCACCGACCTGCGCCCGAGTTTGAAGATCTGGCAACATCCACCGAAATGCTTGAAACCGGAATTAAGGTCATTGACCTGCTTTGTCCGTATGCCAAAGGTGGTAAAACAGGACTATTTGGCGGTGCCGGTGTAGGTAAAACGGTTCTTATTCAGGAGTTGATTAACAATATCGCCAAAGGTCACGGCGGTCTTTCAGTTTTTGCCGGTGTCGGTGAGCGTACGCGTGAAGGTAATGACCTGCTTCGTGAGATGCTCGAAGCTGACATTATTGATTACGGCAAAGAGTTTAAAGAAAGTTTTGAAAATGGTAAATGGGATCTGACGAAAGTTGATAAGGACGCGCTCATAAAGTCAAAAGCGACCTTTGTATTCGGACAGATGAACGAACCACCGGGAGCTCGTGCCCGAGTAGCACTTTCTGGGTTGACACTCGCAGAATATTTCCGCGAAGAGATCTCACGAGATATACTGCTCTTTATCGATAATATTTTCCGATTTACTCAGGCCGGATCTGAGGTATCGGCACTTCTGGGTCGAATGCCTTCAGCCGTGGGTTATCAGCCGACGCTGGCAACTGAGATGGGTGACCTTCAGGAGCGTATTACTTCTACCAAAGGCGGTTCTATTACATCTGTACAAGCTGTTTATGTACCTGCGGATGACTTGACTGACCCTGCTCCTGCAACGACATTTGCTCACCTCGATGCAACGACCGTGTTGAGTCGTGCATTGACCCAGATCGGAATTTATCCTGCTGTTGATCCACTGGATTCATCTTCGCGGATTCTGGATCCGCATATTGTAGGAAAAGAGCACTATAATACAGCGCAGCGAGTGATTGAGATTCTGCAGAAATACAAAGATCTGCAAGACATCATTGCTATTCTGGGTATGGACGAACTTTCTGATGAAGATAAAACGACGGTAGCCCGAGCTCGACGCATCCAGCGATTTTTAAGTCAGCCATTCTTTGTAGCTGAACAGTTTACCGGCCAACCTGGTAAATACATCAGCATTGAAGATACGGTAAAAGGCTTTAAGAAAATTCTGGACGGGGAACTTGATCACTTGCCTGAAAATGCTTTTTACATGGTGGGAACCATCGAAGAAGCCGAAGAAAAAGGCGAAGAATTATTGGCCAAAGAAGAAGCCGAAGCAGCAGAATAGAGGTAAATGATGAATAGTTTTAGAGCGCAAATTCTGACCCCGGAAGGCTCACTCTTTGATGATGAGGTAACCGGAGTCCGCGTCCCCGGAGAAATGGGGAGTTTCGAAATAAAAACACTTCACGCAAATATCATTTCAACGCTTGAAGTGGGCAAAATTTTGGTCCGAAAAGCAACCGGGGAAGAACAACTTTTTGCGGTTTCCGGCGGTTTTGTAGAGGTGATCGATAATAAGCTTACGCTCCTTGCCGAGGCTGCTGAACCGGTTGAAGAGATCGATGTTGAGCGGGCAAAAGCAGCAAAAGAGCGAGCGCGTAAACGACTGGAATCCGAGGATCCGGAAATTGATAAGGAGCGGGCCAGGAAAGCTCTGGATCGGGCCGAAAACCGTATAAAACTATCGGCTGATTTTACCGTTAAGACGCAGTAGTTCTGCTAAAGTTTGATAATTTCTTAAAGGCGATCTCAACTGAGGTCGCCTTTTTTATTTACGGGTGAAGATGTAGTCGGGGTTAAGAGCATATGCTGACTTGCGGTATGAAGATCGCGCCAAAATCTGTTGAGATCTGATTCAGGATTAATCACCTCCATTCCCAAAAAAGGATAAACCTGTTGAACACTTTTTAGAGCTTGTTCACAACTGCGTCGTGATTGCTGGGACACCTTTATAGTCAGCTTTGGGATTGTCTCATGATTAGCTTTCAATTCTTGCCAAGAAATTTTCACTCTTTTACAAAGGGCATTTCGGGCCTCGTCAAATTGAGCCAGGGCATCTGCAAGCTGATAATAAGCGTGATCCGAGAAGTTTAACTGTCCTTTCTTATCTTTTTCTTCTATCAAATTAGAAGATTCATTAAGAAAACGTTCCGCCATCCCAATTAAGGAAATTCCAAGAGTGCACTGGGCAAAAGGTTCAAAAGGATACCGGTAGAGCGGATCCTTTACAGTAGACTTAAACGGTGAAATGATAAAAGACCGTTTGGCAGGAATATGCACGTCTTTTACTTCAAAGTTATAACTTCCGGTTGCTTTTAATCCATAGCTCTTCCACTGAGGCTTCCAATCCACTTCATCCGGAAAAAGGCTCATCGCTTTCATGACCGGTTCTCCATTTTCGTATTGAATTCGACCCTCTTTTGTTAAATAGCATGTTGCAGTTACAAGGGTGGCATGTTCAATTCCACTGGCATATTTCCATTTGCCGTTTATTCTATATCCATCACCTGTAATTTCTGCTTTTCCTCCGGGGAAACCCGATCCACTGAGAAACGCTTTTTTATCTAAAAGTACCGATTTAGCAAAGTCCGGTTCCATAAAGGCACCAAAGAGTCCGGCCCCGGCACCGAGGGTTAGTGTCCAGCCTAAGCTTCCATCGAGCCATGATGCGGCCTCGAGCCATTTTAATGCTTCGGGAAGGTTGAGTTGAGCTCCACCATAGACTTGCGGTACAAAGAGATATAAAAGTTCTTTCTCGCGGAGGATAGATAACATGGGTTGAGTCAGAGAACCCTTACCTTCAGCTTCTAAAGCTTCCTTCTCAATACACGCTATTTCCTCTTCCGAAAAATATT
This sequence comes from uncultured Balneolaceae bacterium, assembly GCA_964648635.1. GTDB lineage: Bacteria > Bacteroidota > Rhodothermia > Balneolales > Balneolaceae > Fodinibius. Next base: position 3,357 of record CAZYOD010000063.1, read on the forward strand.
TTGATATATCTAAACCCATCTGAGGCAAATTCTACCAACCAATGCGTCCTGTGCCGGTACGGGTATCTTCGGCGCTGTCAGGATCTTGCGGCATTACAAAACCGGGAGGTGAGTCAAAGGCTTCGTAACTCCACTGGGCTTTGGGATCAGAAGAGGCCAGGTTGATGAACTTGCCAACAATGGGTAGGGCAGAGCGAGCACCCTGACCAATGTAGGTGTCTTCAGGGAATCGAATCATTCTATTTTCTCCGCCAACCCAAGCCCCCATCGTAATATGTGGCATCATGGCCATAAACCAGTTGTCAGCACTGTTTTGAGTAGTACCCGTTTTGCCGGCTACGTCTTGGCGGACCCCATACACATTTCTAAGGCGAACCCCTGTACCGTGATAGCCCTCCCCACCACGAATAACACCGCGCATCATATCCACCATCATATATGCCGTTTCAGGACTAATTACTTCTTGCTGATATTCAGGGTGATACTCTTTTATGACATTCCCTTCTTTATCCTCAATACGAGTAATAGCAATGGGATCAATATGAACACCTTCGTTTGCAAAAGTAGTATAGGCACTAACCATCTCAAGGAGCGAAACCTCGGCCGTACCCAAAGCAATAGAAGGATAGGGCGGAGT
>CAZYOD010000063.1:4093-8727 GCA_964648635.1 uncultured Balneolaceae bacterium
TATTTCGAAAATTTGTGGTACGGTTTGTAGCCGTTGTCAATAGCTACCGTATACACAAATGGTTTAAAGGTAGATCCTGCTTGACGTCTGGACTGATACACGTGATCGTACTGAACATTTCCGTAGTTAGATCCCCCTACCCAAGCCAAAATATTTCCATTATTTGGATCTACACCCACAAATCCTGCTTCAAGACGCGTTTTGGCGTGTTTTACAGAGTCAACAAAAGCACTATCGGCCATAAGGGTATCAAAAACCACCGACTCTTGATCTGTGTTATATTTCGAGAAAGCGTTTTTATATCGATCTGTTTCGCGTATAAATTCTCTCAGGAAAGTAGGATACTTTTTCCATAGACGATCCATATACTTTCCGCCCGGGGTGGTCCATTCATCCTCATAAATTGCCTGCAGCGAATCCAGTTTGGTACGCAAGGCTTGTTCGGCATACCGCTGAAGTCGGGAATCAATAGTGGTATAAATAGTTAAGCCGTCGGTGTTCAGATCATAACCATTTTCGTTGATCCAGTCGTCAATCTGCTGCTTGACGTACTGCCCGAAGTATCTGTTCTCTTGTCCCGATTTAGAGGGGGGTTGATAATTGAGGGCTATGGGTTCTTCTTTCAATTTTTGATATACGCTTTCACTGATAAAACCCCGCTGGTTGAGGAGCATCAGCACAATATTGCGTCTGTAGGTTGAATTTTCGGGATTAATCCTTGGGTTGTAGATATATACCCCTTTAAGGGAGCCGACAAGCGTAGCAGCTTCTGAAATTGAGAGATCTTTTGCACTTTTGCTGTAGTGAGTTTGCGCCGCAGATTCAATGCCGAAAGCGCTGTTTGGAAACTCGACGGTATTGAGATACATCTCAATGATTTCACGCTTGGTGTAATTATGTTCAATTTCAATGGCGGTAATCATCTCTCGCAGTTTACGAATGACCGAAAATTCGCGTCCAATTTTTTTATAGAGATTCCGTGCAAGCTGTTGTGTAATGGTAGAGCCCCCCTGAATACGGCCGTTGATCAGGTGCCAGGGCACAGCCAGAGTCCGTACCATATCGATACCCCAGTGGTTATAATATCGATGGTCTTCGGTGGCGACAAGTGCATCTACAACGTGGGGCGAAATTTGTTCGATGGGAACATACGTACGGTTCTCTGTGTAGTATCGGTCTAAAACAACGCCGTCACGACTTTTAAGTTCGGAGGCTATAGCAGTTTGAGGATTTTCGAGTTCTTGAATAGAAGGAAGTCCCTGAACCAAGTAAAGTGTAAATCCCGTTGATATTAGGACAAAAATACCGAAAGCAATGCCAATCCCTTTAAGGATTTTACTGTCCCATCCAAAGGGATTTGAATTTCCTGAACCGCCGTTGCGTTTATTTGCTTGTTTTCGTCGATATTCCGGATCGTTAAAATAACGATCCATATCGCTATCAGAGTTACTCATCTATTATCTTAATCAAATTTATTTAAGGACTGCGAAGCGGGCTCCCAAGAAACGAGAGAAATGGCATCATTATTGTAAATGGCCATCGTTCGATGCTTATAAAAGGTACCCAAATTTATAAAGGTTCCGAAAGGAAATTGTTTCCGTCGGGGAATATGATCGTGTCCGCAGAGTATTATATCTATATCGGATTTATTGAGTTGCTGTTCCGACCATTTATTAAGTTTTTCTTCTTTTTGGGGACCCCAATCCATCTTGCGGGTAAGACGGGAAAAATATTTCATAATTTTAATGCCCATCTGTGAAGGGAAAATTGTTTGAAAGAAATTCACAAAAGAGTCCGCACGAATCAGCCGGTGTAAAAATGGTCGAGCCAGGTTGTATTGCGAACTGGACAGACCATCACCGTGCAAAGCCATCAGTTTGTGTCCATTTATTGAAAAAGTTTGATGCTCATGCTCAAGATAAAATCCTCTTTTTGTCAGGTGCTCACGGGTCCAATTATCGTGGTTACCGGTTATATAGAGTGTTGGTCCTAACTCTTTATTGAAATCCTCAAATCGGTCAAGCAGTTTGTCACCCAGACGAGGTTTATGGTTGGGGTACTCCATCCAGTAGTCAAACAGATCGCCAAGGATAGCCAAGCGGATCTCGTTGTGTTGACAATAGTCTATGAGTGCGATCAGTTCCGATTCAATGCGATTATTATCAGCTTCTGAAAAGCCGCCCAAATGGACATCAGAAATAAACAGGATTGGCTGCCTTAGTGAGGGCTTATCCATCGAAAGAGAGATATCTACTTTTTTCGCTCAATAATAAATTTGATAAGATCTTCAAACGATTCGCGTTCCGTTGAAGCAGGAAGAGTGGCCAGTATCTCGAGTGCGCGTTTGGCATAATCATCCATGATCGAGCGCGCATATTTCATCCCGCCTTTATCGTGGACAAAATTTACAATCTTATCGATCTCAGAACTGCTTTTCTTTCGCTTTCGCATAAGGTGGCGAATGCGGATGGTTTCCATAAATGACGCATTTTCCAGTGCCTTGATAAATGGCAAGGTTACTTTACGCTCTTGGATATCGTTGCGTGTCGGCTTGCCGATATCATTCACCCCGTAGTCAAAAAGATCATCGCGGATCTGGAATGCAATCCCTGTGTACATGCCGATGTCGTGCATTTTTTGGTGGATTTCCGGATCATCAGACGTGGAAATAGCACCGCATTCGCAACAAGCAGCAATGAGACTGGCCGTTTTTTCCGATATCACTTTGAAGTAATATTCCTCATCCATATTAAACAGACGAGCAGCTTTAAATTGACGAAGTTCGCCCTCGCTCATCTTTTTGACCGCATCAGAAAGCACTTTCAAAAGCTTAAACTCTTCATAATCGAGTGCGGTAAGCAATCCTTTAGAGAGCAGAAAGTCGCCCAGTAATACGCTGGCTTTATTTTTCCAGACTTTGTTTATGCTTAAAAATCCACGGCGGATTTCGGCATCATCCACAACATCATCGTGGATGAGTGTAGCGGTGTGAAGCAGCTCAATCATTGTTGCGGCGACATAGCTGCGTTCGGTGACATTACCGAAAAGCCGGGCCGACATGAACACCAGGGTGGGACGAATTTCTTTTCCCTTTTGACGAAGCAGATACTGCACAATCTTATCCAGCACAAAAACATCGGTGCGGAGTGCTTTTTTGTAAAAGGTGCGAAATTCAGAAAGATTGTCTGAAACAGGACTGGTTATCTGTTTCAGGGTCTTCTTTTCCTTCCGCTTAAATTTCGTCGCTTTTTTAAGTTCAGTATCAATCATCTACCTGTTGCAGATTGTTTCGACAAGGATATGATGAATTATAGGTGAAGATACAGGAATCACCAAATAACATGCTTGAAAATTTTGCTACTAATATACCTGTCTGGGATGAGCATCTCCACACTTTTTGTGTTTATAGCTTAGAAGCAAAATTTTATTTTTTAAAATGCCCTTATGGGTCAGAGAGCGGTGGCCTATACAGAAAGATTACTTTTGGGAATTTACCTTTTCACGAATAAGCCCAAACTGTGAAAGATGATGGAAACAGTGCTTAAAGTGAAATTTCTGCCATCCCTCAGCATCAAGCTCTCCAAAAGTGGGGTTCATCTGTTTTGCATTAGGATTTTCTTTGTAATACGAGAGATAGTGCTCCACTTCCTCTGCTAACGCTTTTTTAGCGTGTTCCAAGTTTGGAAAATGAAGTTTGGGCAGTTGTCTTCCCGTAATGGGATTTACATAGCCTTTCGGCATGGGCCGGTTCATATTTAAAAAAGCCTGCATTCGATCCAGTTTTTCCGGCGGAGTTTTACATTTAACCTCCAGCTTTTCCGTGGACATCCGAAAAGCCAACACCAGATGCTCTATCATATGTTGGGCTGTCATTTCACCCCATTCGGCTGCGGTTGTCTTTTTCAGGGATTCAATAGCTTGCGGCAAAATTTCCGTTAAGAATTCGGTCCGTAAATTTTGATCCGTTACATCGTAAGAAAGTTCAATAGCGGGCATAATATTCTACTACATTAAAAATTTGTTCTTAGATGGACTTTCCTCATCAGCATAAACCCAACTCCAACTATTTTGCTTCATGACCTCTTTTTACTTATTTCTGTTATTCAATAATCATAAAACTGTGCCCTAATGCCAACTATTATTAAATCAATTTTACCGGTACTGTTAATTGTAATTCTCGCATTTCCGTCCGAGGCAACGACAAGCGCTGACTCTCTTCAGCTAACCGAGCAAAAGGTACGGCATTGGATTCAAACTCGGATCATTTTCGCCAAGCTCCAGAACAAGATGAAAGCAAACGCCGAAGCTCATGACAACGTTGTTCAGAAATTTTTTGCAAAACGAAAGACGCTGCTTGAATCCGAAGGGTGGTCGGTAACCGAATTTGACGAAGCAAAAGAACGTATCCACGCGGTAATTTCAGCAATGGACACCGCTGATAAGCTGGCCGAAAGCAAAGCGGATCACGAAGAACAGATTGAAGAGATAAAGACCAACGAATTTTATTCCGATAAACAGAAACAGGAGATGATCAAGAGTCTTGATATGATTCGTGAGCAGCAAAAATCAAAATTCATCGAGCCGACGAAACCCGACTGGCCGGCGGTAAAACGTTACCGTTCTACACTCGAAAA
>CAZYOD010000063.1:8827-10449 GCA_964648635.1 uncultured Balneolaceae bacterium
AGGATTTGTCTGCTTTAATAATATGTGCGGACACTTTAAACCGAACTGCTCCGTCCGAAGTTTGGAACGGCTTCAGCACAGATTCTGCCTCGCGTACTATGGATTCAATTGTCTGATCATCCAAATGGATTTGAGCAAAAGGAAACCATCCTTTTACATCTGACAATACCATATGTTTTGGACTTGAAAATCGTGCCATCCCTTTTTGGGTGGTAATTTCTATATTCTTTAAACCGGCTTCCGAAAACAAAGAATAAAGCTTTGTTGTGTCACCCATTGAAAAAGGAAAACGAAGCGCTTGTCCCACAGAACTCCCCACTTTCCGTGCAAATAAATCAGCCATAACCTCATAAGCTTCAATATTCTGGATAGAATCAAAAACGGCTACTAGCGTGTAACCATTTGACTTAAGTACGCGCTTGATTTCTTTCAACGCTGTCTTTGGTGATGAGAATAACATCAGCCCAAATTGGCTTAAGACAAGGTCAAAGCTTTCATCGATAAAAGGAAGCTCTTCTGCACTTCCTTGTTTCCATTCAATATTAGGTGCGATTTGTTTGGCAACAGCCAGCATGCCGGGATTGGGATCCAGCCCGGTAATCGATCCCCCATGCAGATTCTTATCTACGGCTCGCGCAAGTACACCCGTGCCACAAGCAAGGTCCAGAACTTTATGGGATGATTTAACTTCTTCAGTTTTGGCTAATAGTTCAGCCCACTCTTGAAATAGACCAGGGACAAGCAGTTCCTCATAAGCTGTTGCTGTTTCCTCAAGTTGTTTTTGACTCAAACCTTCCATTGTACACCTTTGGTCATCATCAGGTCGCAAAGTATGCGATGTATCTTAAAAGATAGCCGTTGAGGGTCTGTGGAGCAATATTTCCAGCAGGGTTTTTAAATTCTTTCCATGTCATAAATAAAACTGAACAGGGGTCATAGTAATTATCTATAGAAAAGGAATAAATTTTATCAAGGGAGTTTAGTAAATTCTAAACAGCTAAAAAGGGAAATTGAAAATCAGTTTAAAAGTAAAGTATGGATAAAGAAAAGAGCCAGACCTCATCAAATGGTATGCAAAGTTATAATGTAAACGAGGAAAGTAAATGCCCATTTCATAATGGATCCTTAAGGGAAACGGCGGGTGGAGGCACCAAAAATCGTGAATGGTGGCCGAACAAGTTGAATTTGAATATCCTACGCCAGCATTCTTCCAAGTCTAACCCGATGGACGAAGATTTCGATTACGCTGAAGAATTTAAGAAGTTGGATTTAAAGGCCGTAAAGAAAGATTTGCATGAGTTGATGACCGACTCCCAAGACTGGTGGCCGGCAGATTTCGAGCATTATGGTCCGTTCTTTATCCGTATGGCTTGGCATAGTGCGGGTACATATCGTGTCGTTGACGGCCGCGGTGGCGGAGGCACCGGTAACCAGCGTTTTGCCCCCCTTAACAGCTGGCCTGACAATGTGAATCTTGACAAAGCACGCTTATTGCTCTGGCCGATTAAACAGAAATACGGCAAGAAGATTTCTTGGGCTGATCTGATGATCCTGACTGGTAATGTTGCCCTTGAATCAATGGGATTTGAAACCTTTGGCTTTGCAGGAGGACGCGAGGATAT
>CAZYOD010000064.1:0-10264 GCA_964648635.1 uncultured Balneolaceae bacterium
TGGGTTACCACTGAAGAGGGCAGGAAGAATTACCTGGGACACGAATTAAATTGCAAAAAATGTGACCGTAACGAACCCAAAGACTTCGAAATCTGATGCCACTTGTTAGTCGTACATTCGTCAAAGCCGGTATGATCTACTTTGTGCTTTCGCTTATTGCCGGCTTGTTGCTCGAAATTGATGCCGTATCTGTGCCTGCGCTGATGCCGCTTTTCTGGCATATGCTGATGGTAGGCTGGATCACGCAGATCATCATGGGGGTCTCCATCTGGATGTTTCCCGGGCGTAATCGGGAGGAAGGGTTTGCAAACCAAAAATGGGGCTGGCTGACCCTCATTTTTCTCAATGCCGGGTTGATGCTTCGCCTGATCGCCGAGCCGGCGGTCGGATATTCTGAGGCACAAATTTGGTCGGTGCTGCTGGTGGGCTCGGCTGTGTTGCAAGTAGCCGGTGGCGTGACCTATCTCATTGAGATGTGGCCGCGAATCCTATCCAAAAAACAACAGCGTAAAAAACGAAAACGCCGGAGGAAAGCCGATGCCGACGCCTAGCCGCTGGATGATTCGTCTTTCTTTTACATACTTACTTTTGGGGATCTCTATGGGGGCGCTGATGCTTATTCACAAAGCTTTTCCCATTCACCCTGCTGTTTGGATGTTGCTGCCTATCCATATTGAAATCACCATTTTCGGCTGGATAATTCAGCTGACTCTTGGAACGGCTTACTGGATGCTGCCCCGCTTTCTGGAAGGGCCGGCACGCGGTGATAGCAGTTTAGCGTACGCGATGATAGCATGCCTCAACCTGGGAATTATTTTTGTGATTGCCGATCCCTTGTTATCAATTGCCCTTCCGTGGGATTTAATAGGGCGAATTTTTGAGCTGACCGCCGTTGTTTTATTTGTGGTGCTCCACTGGAATCGAATTGTTACCTATCGGACAAAGAAGGCTAATTCCTAAATAGACTTCCTCAAGGTCGAAGGCGCTGTCCAAAGTCAGGAAATAACGGTGGCTTCTGTTTTAAATATTCATTAAAGATGAATATATGCCTTTGATATACTTACACGCCTTTCATCGCATTGCCCCAAGCAGGTCGTCCATACCTACGGTGGCAATTGCTGGTTGGATGTCGGACATAGAGTAAGGTATAATAAGTTGTCCCTGATGGACAATGGCCCCACAAGTGTACACAACATTCGGCACATAGCCTATCCGTTCCTGTTCCATCGCTTTTAAAAGGGGATCCTCGAGCCGACCTATTACTTTGGTGGGGTCATCCAGATCCAGCATAATGGCACCTATTGAATAAGTTCGCATAGGTCCGACCCCATGAGTGAGCACCAGCCATCCTTCATCGGTTTCTATAGGTGAACCGCAATTGCCGAGCTGAACTAATTCCCACGGCTCCACCGGTTCCTGAATTATTTGAGATTGTTGCCAAAAATAGAGGCTGTCGGAAAACATGATGTGGTTGTTTTCGCCATCCTGACGAGACAACATCACATATTTGCCGTCTATTTTACGGGGAAAAAGAGCCAGGTTTTTATTCTGTATAGCGCTGCCATTAAGCGTACTGATTTTAAAATGGCTAAAATCTTCTGTTTCAATGAGCTGAGGGATAATGGTTTTGCCATCGAAAGCAGTATAGGTGCCATAATAAACGGTTCTGCCGTCCTCTTCGTGAAATCGCACAAACCGGGCATCCTCAATACCCCCCCGTTCCTCTTCCGAAACCGGGAATATAACTCGTTCAGATAAATCGTGATCCGGATGAAAATTGAGCTGATAATTTGACTCAGCCAGCCGCTGCATATCCTTAAAGCATTCCAACTGCTTTTGGTTGGAGAATTTTGGTTTGTTACTCAGGTTAGTGATTTCTTTTTTTAGATCATCAAGCGTAAACTCTTTGGACAGCTGCGACAGAATAAATTCAGCCACTTCCCCACAGGCTCCCATCTCCTTGAGTTTCATATAGAATAAATGCCGGTAGTAAACCGGATTCAATAGGTCGGGAGTGTCCACAAAATGGCTGGTAGGTTCGAAGTTGAGGTCTCCTTCCTGATCAATAATACCGCTGCGAAAAACCAGCGAAGAAATGTGTCCTTCACCCACTGCGCGAAGACTCATTATAAACCGGAGGTTGCCATCTTCAACATGCGACTGATCGGGGTGGGCAACAATGGAAGGATTAAACAGTGCAGCCGATTCAATAGCATATTCCATTGAAAAATAAGCGCCAATCAACAATTCTCGCTCCCTACTTAATGAGGAGCTGTCCTCGGCAGAGATAAAATTTCGTATCTGCCGATAGTGTTGGTCCAGAAGTTTTCGGATATCCATATGACGGTCAGTAAACAGCTCGAGTACTCCCTCGAGGAGTGGCTTAACTTCCGATTCATCCAGCGCTAACACCCGCTTAATAATACTTTTTGCACGGGCGGGATTACCGCCGTGCATAAGCAAACGACAGATCACCCTGGAGATATCGCGTTCAATTACCTGATTTTTCCGCTTAACCTTAAGTTTTGAGGCTTCTCTGTTCATGATTTTTTCCGTGGTTGTTTAATGCAAAGTTCTGTCAGATCATTAATTTTAGCCGTTCCCACACACATAACAGTATCAGCTCCGCCCCAGTAAATTTTTACTGATCCGTCAGGTTCAGGGATGGCACCGCAGGAAAAAACCACGTTCGGTACATATCCGCTGACCTCCCACGGGTCTTCGGGTTGTAGAATCCAGGGATCTGCTATCCCTATCATCTCCTGTGGATTATTAAGATCGTGTAAGGCTACACCCAGCCGATATACGGCACCGGCCATCGTTTCAAAAACCCCGTGAAAAATATTTAGCCATCCCCGGTCGGTTTTGATCGGGGGCGCTCCGGGGCCTACTTTCATTTCATCCCAGTGATACTGAACGGTCTTTATTACTACTTTTGAGTTTCCCCAGTGTATGAGGTCCGGAGAGTAAGAAATCCAAATCCCCCACGATTGTATATCAGAATGGGGGCGATCCAAGCGGACGTAGTGCCCATTAAACTTTTCGGGAAAGATCACTGCGTTCCGCATATCGGCCTGAGTGATTAAGGCCACCCGTTCTACAGATTCAAAGTTTTTTGTTTTAGCCAGCCCGATCCGGACCCCATGTTTTGAATACGCGCTGTAGCAAAGCATATACTGGTTATCTACGGGACAGATTCGCAGATCTTCTACGCCAAAAGCTTCATATTCAGCAAAAACCCCATCCTCGGCCGGTGTGAGGAATGGTTCATCATGGGCTTCAAAATGAAAGCCGTCATCGCTTTCAGCGAGACCGATGACAGAACGTCCGTTAAGTTGATGAGATCGAAATAGCATGATGTAACGATCATTATGCTTAACCACACCGGCATTGTGCACCGTGGCAACGGGATAAGGGATGTCGTCTCGAGTCAGTATTGGGTTGTTTTCATACCGTTCGACAATAGGATGTTTCATTGTTCTCTTGACTTTCATTTTGTAGTTACGCTCGTCATGTGTGGCTTTTGGGTTGCTTTTGATAATACGCTCTCATAGACTTTTTCATACCCGTCAACCATACAATCCACAGTAAAATGCTGCTCTACGTATTTTCGGCAATTAGCTCGTTGGATATTTCTGATTTGGCCAACAGCGTCAACAGCTTCGCTGACATTTGATACAAGGAAGCCGTTGTAGTTATGCTCGATAAGTTCCGGCATACTGCCCCGATTAAATGCAATAACCGGTGTTCCGCAGGCCATCGATTCAATTATGGACAGGCCGAAAGGCTCATCAAAAAATATCGGATGCAGTAACACCGAGGCATTGCCCAAAAGTTGATTACGCCTTTGGGGGCCGACGCTGCCGATGTATTCAATATCATCAGAAAGTTCGGGCTCAACATGAGTTTTATAATACTCCTGATCTTGTATGATGCCCGCTAAAATCAGCTTTTTGCCACAGGCACGGGCAATTTGGATCGCTTCGCGAGCTCCCTTTTCCGGATGGATGCGTCCGAAAAATAGCAAGTAGTCGTCCGGCTGCTCCTGAAAGTTAAATTCCCCTAGTTTGATGCCGTGATAGACAGTGGCTTCATAGTCCAGGCTCGGTGCCCGGTCCGCATCACTGATCGAGACATAATAGGCCTTGTTGTTATATTTCTCATAGACGGGCAATATATCACTGGATGAAAATCCGTGAATCGTAGTGATTACGGGCGTTTTGGTTATCCCGGAATACGTGAGCGGCAGAAAATCGAAATGGTTGTGAATGAGATCGTACTGATCACCTTCCTCAAACAATCCTGATATATGCAGTGCTTCCCAAACCTTGGGATCAATGTCGGGATCGTCTTCGTAACCGCGCGGACAAATCGATTTTAATTTGGCATTCGTAATTGAATCGCCGGTTGCATACAGGGTGACATCGTAACCTCTCTCAACCAGTTTTTCAGTTAAATTTGACGCAACGCTTTCCCACGGACCGTAGTGGCGGGGCGGCGTACGCCATGCAATGGGCGAAAGTATGGCAATGCGCATATTAACCTCGGTTTGATATAGTTAGACTGTCTGAAGGTGATGGCTGAAGAACTCCCTCATCAGACAATTGATACATTTCTGTTAAAGATAGCAGCCATGCCAGTGTTGATTCCGCTCCTTCGTTTTTATTGGTTTTGTTGCTTTCCAGGCCATCAAGGCAGCCGCCGGTCTCTTCATCATACAGCGGCAGATTGAGGTCATTGTGGCCTAAAAACCAGTTAAAACATGTTTTGGTACGGTTTAGCCAGCGTTCCTCTCCCGTTAAATGAAAGGCAGCTATGCACGCTTCCACTAAGTTGTGAGCTTCAAGAGGCTGTTGATCAAAACGTGCCTTAGTTCCATTTCGATTATACCAGCCATCATTGCCGATAGGCGACAGGTGTCCGTCGGGCGTTTGGATATCGACGAGCCAATTCAGCGAACGCAACCCCATTTGTATCATCTCTTCATGTTGCATTCTGTGACCAAACATGAGCAAGGCGTGCGGCAACTTACCATTGGAATAAGTAATTTGCTCTTCAAGCCAGGGCCAGTCGTCGGTGGAATTTTCGGCAAACCGGTTGAGCAGTCGTTCTGCTAATGTTTTTCCGATGCGATGCGCTTTTGAATCACCGGGGAAGGCGTCCAGGTATGCATCAATGCCGGTAAGGGTAAATGCTATAGGCCGCATAGAGTCGAATTCTTCCGTGACATCAAGTGCTTTTCTAAATAACGTTGCGGTCAGCGGGAAATACTGTTTATCTGTTGACATAGATGTTGTAACCCCCAAAGCCCACAGTGCACGGCCGTGGGAGTCTACCGAGCCTATTGATTCCAGCCATTTACCTGAATAGCTCATAAAATTTCGGAATCGTCCATTTTCAGGATTAAAAGCATGATCCAGAAAGGAGATATACCGCTTTGCATATTCCTCGAGCTGTTCTGCATCTGTATGACCAATCTGTGACAATCGTTGGGCTTTTATTGCAAAAATAAGCCCTCGTGCGTTGTCATCAGTACAATATCCGTGATCTCGGTTTGGGATAGTGTAAGTGGCATGCTGCAACATGCCGGTATAATCGGTCATCGTCTGCAGGTGGTCGAATTTAAAGGGCGGTAAATCCGCATCATCCAGTGAGCGGTGTACTAAATCGGAAGTTGGCTGCTGACGCGGACTGTTATGCTCGTCTTTTTTGACACTGTGAAAAACATCCAGGTACTGGCCGCCAACTGCTTCCCAAGTAGCATTGCGATTAGAATCGTATGCCTTTTTACGCATTTGATGAAGTGCGGCATCATCCTCAAATAACTCGATTACAGTATCACTGATCGCTTCATGGTTCTTAAAGGGAACCAAGCGTCCCCGCCCGTCGGACAGCATTTCTTTAGCATACCAGTAGGGAGTGGAGATGACGGCTTTACCGGTTCCAAGGGCATAAGCCAGCGTGCCCGACGTAATTTGATTCTCTTTGGTGTAGGGGGTGATATAAATATCCGCAGCGGCCAGATATTCGCATAATTTCTCAAACGGCACAAAGTGGTTTTTAAAGAGAACATTACCTTCTAACCCCAGTTTCGATACTAAATCCTTTAACTTATTGCGGTATTTTTCACCTTCATATTCCAGCACGTTGGGATGGGTTGCTCCCAGCACGATATACGTTAGATCGGGAAAGCGTTTAACTATTTCCGGTAGCCCGCGAATCACGTATTCTATCCCTTTGTTTTGGGATAACAATCCAAACGTCAGCAGGACTTTCTGTCCCAGTAAGTTAAACTTATCTTTGTAATAATTGGGATCCACAAAAGGCATATCCGGAATTCCATGGGGGATAAAAGCAATTTTTTCTTTTGGGATGTCGTAGAGCGTATTCAGGATATTTACCGCACTTTTGCTCATTACGACCAACTTTTCAGACAGCTCTATTAGCTGCTTCATCACCATTTCTTGTTTTGATGTGGGTTCCACCAAAACAGTGTGCAGCGTGGTTACTACCGGCATTTGTAGCTCTTCAAGCAGTTTCAATATATAATCGCCGGAGCGTCCGCCGAAGATTCCAAATTCGTGTTGCAGGCTTACAACATCAGCCTGAGTCATATTGATAAATTCGGCCGCTGTACGATAGTCGCTTAATGTTTCTTGATTGATTTCAAAATGTACTTCGTCGGGATAATCATAACCTTCGGGTTTATCATTGATAGCAATTGCTCTGCATTGGCAGCTGTTAGGCTGACCGGTAAGAGATGTTACTAAATCGGCGGTAAAGGTGGCTATTCCGCATTTTCGCGGGGTGTAATTACCTATAACGGCAACCGAATTAATGTTAGGTGAAGGCAAATTTGATGCTCTCATAACGTGATTCTTTTATTCTTGTTAAGGCGGGCAAATGTTAACCGCCATTTTAACGGGTTAATAGTCTGCTCTATTAAATTTCAAAAGCATTAATTAGTAGTGAAGAAAATTAAAAAATCGGGGCGTCGGGCGGGTAACAAGTATTTTTGGATTATTCGTAATAATAATTGTTACGCCTTTGTAGATTTAATTTTCGGGTATTCAAGCAGGTTGTTTTACATTAAAGCAATGATATATCCCGCTTTTTGGATATAACATTAAGAGCAAATTCTATTCTTCTTTTGTAATAGATATTATTCGCATAATGTCATTCCGCCCGGTCGAAGGAAAAAAATTAAATCAGGAGAAGTGTTACTATTCGTATCTATGGCGAGCGTAAAAAGGAGTGAAAATAAAACGTACAGTTAGCTGCTAAATAAGTTTGTGATTTTATTTTTAATGGCTGAAGAATCGGAGTTTTTTTTTGATTCGGCGATCAGGAAAGCGTAGGGTTTAAGCGGATCTATATTTTCCATGAAAATTTTAAGAATTCCGAGTAGCGGTATTGCCAAAATCATACCTGCGATCCCCCAAATCATTTCGCCAACAATAATAATCACAATTGTAAAAAAAGGATGGATGTTTACTTCAGCACCCACAACATAGGGTTCCAGTATATAGCTTTCGATAAATTGCACAATAGTGAAGACAAGCAGAATTCCCATATAAATCCAAAAGTCGGCTCCTTGAGCCAAAGCCATTAAAAGCGGGAAAATGACGCCAATTATGTTGCCGATATAAGGAATAATGCTAACAAGTGCTGCCAAAAGCGAAAGAAGAACAGCGTTGTCAACGCCGACAATGGCAAGGCCGATGGAATACATAATTCCGAGTAATAGAATTAAGATGCCGCGGCCAACAAGATATCGTTGGGCTATTTTGGTTGAGTCGCTGGTAATTTTTCGTGCTTTATCTTTTTGATCTACGGACACGGCTTTTAAGATAAACTTGTAAAAATGAGATCGGTAATAGATAAGCATGAACAGATATACCAGTGTAAGCAGTGAATTAGCTAGAATCACTGTAAAAGAACCTATATATCCAATAACAGTAGAACTTATACCCGATCCGTCTTCACCTTTCACAGCTTCTTCTTGTTGTTGTGGTGATAAGCCAAAGTTGCTTTGTATAAACTGCTGAAATTTGGAAAGCTGGTATCTGAATTGCTGCTCAATTTTTGGAAGGTCATCGGTGAAGCTGGCAATCTGGGCAGATAACAAGGAGCTGAGTCCAAGGAAGAAAAAGACCAGGAGTATAACACACAGGAAAGTTGCCCATCCTCTGCCCATGCCTTTATTTTCTAATTTTTGACACAAGGGGATCAGCAGCATGGCGAAGATGGCCGCGAAGGCCAGCGGAATCAAAAGGGATTGCGCTATATATAATCCGCCAATGACTAAAAAGATCAGCAGTAATACGAGATTTACTTTGGCAAGCGGATATAGGTTGTTGGAGTACGGTGCCATAGTTCCAGACTTAATAAAACCGAGTGGATGCTGGATCTCTCAATGAATTGTTCCTAATCTGCCCTCTCGATCAAGTTTTTTTGTCTCAAAATATTGAATAGCTGCTATTACAATATATTCATCGCTTGCTCATCTGCCAAAGGAATTATTGTTCCAATTTATGTGATAATAGAGAAGGAGGAAATTATTTGATATGGAGACACTGCTTAAAATCATCACGGGAGTACTAATCGGCACATCATTGATGACGCTTTGTTCATACTTTTTTGCTCATCTTTTGAACAAGCAGTTTCGGGAACCGGTTCTGTTACAAAAACTATTGGAACGCTCTTTTCTGCTGGATAAACCGCAAGTTCCAACAAGAATTGGCTGGCTGCTGCATTACTCCGTGGGAATGATTTTCGTGGTTATATATCATTTTATTTGGCTCTTAACGGCCCTTGAACCTTCTGCCCAAAGCGGAATTCTCCTGGGGCTTTTCAGCGGTTTGATTGGCGTATCGGGTTGGTTTTTTGTTTTCCGGGTTCATTCCGAACCTGTTTCTATTGATTTTAAAGCCTTTTATATGCAGCTGATAGTTGTGCATCTCATCTTTGGGGTCGGCGCCACCTTGGGATATCTTTTGATTTAAATATTTGACGCGATAAAATTTTCACCCGACGGAACAAAACACCTCCGAGTTGGGTGCCAATAAATACTTTGATCATAGACATGTTGAGAGATTGATCCGAAATTTAACAGAGAACACAAAATTCGAGAGAGATTATGAAAGCTTTACGCTGGTATGGAAAAAGCGATGTTCGAGTTGAAGATGTCCCCGACCCCAAAATTTTTGATCCCCGCGATGCCATCATTAAAGTAACTTCGACGGCGATTTGTGGATCAGACCTTCACCTTTTTAACGGGTTGATGCCTACCATGGAAGAAGGCGATATCCTGGGACATGAATTTATGGGCGAAGTGGTCGAGGTAGGTAAGGGGGTAGATAATTTAGAAGTGGGTGATCGTGTAGTCGTGCCATTTACAATTTCATGCGGCAGCTGTTTCTTCTGCCAAAAAGGGTTGTATTCTCTTTGTGATAACTCAAATCCCAACGCTGAAAAAGCCCGAACCGCAATGGGTCATTCACCGGCCGGTTTATTTGGATATTCCCATATGCTCGGCGGTTATGCGGGTGGTCAGGCAGAGTATGTTAGGGTACCGTTTGCGGATGTTGGGCCCATAAAAGTGCCTGCAGGTTTGACGGACGAACAGGTTCTGTTTTTATCGGATATTTTTCCCACCGGTTATATGGCTGCCGAACAGGCCGATATCGAATCCGGCGACACGGTGGCCGTATGGGGATGCGGGCCGGTCGGGCAGTTTGTTATTCAAAGCGCACGAATATTCGGGGCAGAACGGATTATTGCCATAGATCATATCTCCGAGCGGTTGCAAATGGCCGAGGAAAAAGGGCAGGCGGAAACCATCAACTTTATGAAAAAGGATGTTTACAACCAGCTGATGGAGATGACCAACGGTCGCGGGCCCGATCGCTGTATTGACGCTGTTGGTACCGAAGCCCACCACCGGGGCAGCTTTGATGCTGTTCTGGATCGCGCCAAGCAGGCACTATACCTCGGAACGGATCGCCCGCACGTTCTGCGGGAGGCCATCATGTGCTGCCGAAAAGGAGGAACCATTTCGGTGCCCGGCGTGTATCTTGGCTTTTTGGATAAGATTCCGTTCGGTGCTTTTATGAACAAAGGATTAACCCTTAAAACCGGTCAGACACACGTCCACCGCTACCTTAAACCGCTGCTTCAAAAAATTGCTGAGGGAGAGGTTGATCCGTCGTTTGTGATTACGCACCGTTTCAGCCTTGATGCCGCTCCCGACGCCTATAAGATG
>CAZYOD010000065.1:0-10165 GCA_964648635.1 uncultured Balneolaceae bacterium
ATTTATGTCTGACAATAAAGATCGCGAAAAGGCACTGGAAATGGCCATCGGCCAAATCGAAAAACAGCATGGCAAGGGAACAATCATGCGACTTGGCGAAGAAGCCCGATCAAATGTTCCCAGCATCTCCACCGGCTCCATCATGGTAGATTATGCGCTGGGAGTCGGAGGCGTACCCCGCGGGCGTGTGACCGAGATCTACGGTCCCGAGGCCAGCGGTAAAACAACCTTGGCACTGCACGTTATCGCCGAAGCTCAGAAGGCCGGCGGTTATGCAGCATTTGTCGATGCCGAGCACGCTTTTGATCCCCGTTATGCAAAAAATCTGGGCATCAACACTGATGAATTACTGGTATCGCAGCCCGACAGCGGAGAGCAGGCCCTCGAGATTACTGAAACACTCATCCGATCCGCGGCTCTGGATGTTATAGTGATAGATTCTGTTGCCGCTCTTGTACCGCGCGCCGAACTTGAAGGCGAAATGGGCGACTCTCATATGGGATTACAGGCACGATTGATGTCCCAAGCCATGCGTAAAATTACCGGGATCATCAACAAAACGCGTACCTCGGTAATCTTCATTAACCAGATTCGTGAAAAAATTGGAGTGATGTTCGGGAATCCCGAAACAACTTCCGGTGGTCGCGCTCTTAAGTTTTACTCATCCGTTCGCCTTGATATTCGCCGAATTGGGTCACTCAAACAAGGTGATGAAGTGGTGGGTAACCGTACCAAAGTGAAGGTTGTCAAAAACAAGGTGGCCCCGCCCTTTAAGCAGGTTGAGTTCAATATCATGTACGGCAAAGGGATATCGCGGATGGCTGAAATTCTTGATATGGCTGTTGAATTTGACATCATCGAAAAACGCGGCAGCTGGTACCGCTACGACGGAGAACCTATCGGACAGGGTACCGATAATGCAATCGAGTTTCTTGAGTCTGATCCGGAACTCACAGAAAAGATCGAACAACAGGTTCGGGAACAAATGAATCCGGATCCGCAGAAGGCCGAAGAAAACGGGCAGCAAGACGAAGAAGACTCCGAAGATTCTGCTGACAGTGATGACTAATTATGGAAGATGAGGCCGAACATCTCCTTCCGGGGAAAATTACCTCAATTAGCGTCCAGAAAAATAATAAAGAGCGCTATTCTATATTTGTTGATGAGGAGTTTCTGTTGGGTGTTGCCGAGCAGACGCTCCTTAAATTCAAGCTGTCGAAAGGAGTTGAAATAACTCATGCATTGCTTCGGAAAATACGCCGGACAGAAGGCCGCTTTAAAATAAAAGCGTATATGATGAAGATTCTGGGGCGCCGCGATCATGCACGCAAAGAATTATTTACCAAAGCGATCCAAAAAGATTATCCCAAAGAAGTTATTGAAAATGTGTTGGATGAATTACAAGAAAAGGGATATCTCAATGATGCCGGTTTTGCCGAAAAGTTTGCCGCTGATAAATGCAAACTAAGCAAATGGGGACCGGCAAAAATAAGGGCCCACTTGTTTAAAAAAGGAATTTCAAGATCGGTAGCTGATAAAAGTATTGAGAAAGCGTTTGAAGATGAAAATCTGAAAGAAACATTTTTTCATTTGGTTTTAAAGCGCAAAAGACGCTTTTTGAGAGAAGAAGATCCATACAAACGCAAAAAGAAAATTTTTGATCACCTGGCACGGAAAGGATATCGATCTTCCAGTATTTATAAACATCTTGATGAGCTAACTAAAGCCGTTGAGCAATGAAAAACATTACTCTTGAACGCGTAGTTAAATCGGGGTTGGCACTTGCGGCTATTACGGTAATAGGTCTTCTGTTCTATTACTATGGCACGCTGATCGGCTATGCTATCATTGCCATGATATTCAGCTATATCTTGGACCCGTTGGTAAACCGCATGCAGTCATCAGGCATGCATAGAACGTTCTCTATCGTCCTTACACTAAGCGGGCTCATTCTCATCCTGGTCTGGATTTCTACCAATATCATCCCGATTGTCGCGAATCAGATGGTGGAACTTGCCGGACAACTGAATATCCAAAATATTGAAAATATAACACGCCAGATCGAAGAGCGATTAACCCGAAATTTCGCTTTCCTTCCGGAAGGATTCTTGAGTACCAATTTATCTCAAATTTTTGAAGAATTGCTTGATGTTGGCGGACTTCCATCCGCATTGAGTAATATTATCGGCGTCTTTACGAATATCTTTTCGGCCGCTCTGATCATTCCGTTTGCAACCTTCTTTTTTCTTAAGGATGGATCTAAAATTCGCCGCAGTATCCTTCGGATTGTTCCCAATAAATATTTCGAAACTACGCTGAGTCTGATCGATAAAATTGAGAGCCGACTCGGCATCTATTTTCGCAGTGTCCTTCTGCAAAGTTTAATTATAGCTCTCATATCTTGGATTGGACTTTCAATCGTGGGACTTAACAATGCTCTTTCGGTAGGTATCGCTGTCGGACTTGCCAACACCATCCCCTATTTTGGACCCATTATCGGATATATTTTATCCATCATCGTTTCCATTATTGAAGTAGGTAACTTTTCACTGGTACTGCCTTGCGTCATTGCTATCCTGGTAGTGCAGATTATCGACAATGCCATTCTACAGCCCCTCATCTTTTCTCGCTCTGCCGACATGCATCCGGTAGCTATTCTGTTTATCATTATGATTGGTGCTGAAACCGCAGGTATTTTAGGAATGCTGATTGCCATTCCTATCGCTACCATTATTAAAATTACTTTCAATCAGGTGAGCTGGAGCTTTAATAACTACTATGTATTTCGGGCTGAAAAACCCGAGGCATAAATTGATTCAATCGGCTCTTAATCTGTAATCTTTTTTACTTATCTTTGCAGGCGAACAGTAACCTTAGGTATTCCATCTACCTTGATCAATATCGTCGTCTTTGCCTCAGGATCGGGCACAAATTTTCAAGCCATTATTGATGCCGTTGAAAACGGTCAGATTGACGGCCGTATCCGAGGACTCATTACGAATAAGCAAAATATTCAGGCAATAGAACGTGCGCAAAAACACAGCATTCCGCACGTATTTCTCACGGCCTCCCAATTTTCTGACGACACCAATTACATTAAAGCACTATTAGAGCAATTGTCTGAATGGGATACTGACCTCATCGCTTTGGCGGGATACATGATTAAAATTCCAGCCGAGATTATCCAAGAATACAAGGGACGCATGGTTAATATTCATCCTGCGTTGCTTCCCAAATATGGCGGCAAAGGATTTTATGGGATGAATGTGCATCGAGCCGTAATTGAAAATGGGGAAACCGAGTCGGGATGTTCCGTTCATTTGGTTACTGAAGAATATGATGAAGGCCCCGTTCTTGCCCGGCGCAAAGTCAAAGTCAAAGATTCTGATGACGCCCCTGCCCTTGCCAAACGAATTTTAAAAGAAGAGCATAAATTGTTCCCCGAAGTTATCGCTAAACTAGCAAACCAACTCAACAAAAAACTCAAAACCTAACTGTGGCATTACAACCTCTTTCCAATCTTCCCGAAGATCCGTTAACTATAAATCGCGCCCTCCTTTCCGTTTCCGATAAAACAGGTATCGTTTCCCTGGCCCGTGATTTGCACAGTGCCGGTATCGAAATCATTTCTACGGGTGGAACCGCACGCACCATTCGAGAAGCTGATATTCCCGTCACCGATGTTAGCCAGATAACCGGTTTCGAAGAGTGCTTGGACGGACGCGTAAAAACGCTTCACCCAATAATTCACGGTGGAATATTGGGACGCACCAGTCACAAGGCCGACACAAACGAGATGGAACGGTTGGGTATTGAACCTATTGAATTGGTTGTAGTGAACCTGTACCCCTTTAAAGAAACTGTTGCGAAGCCGGATTGCACACCCGCCGTTGCTACCGAAAATATTGACATCGGCGGCCCTACTATGATTCGCGCTGCGGCCAAAAACTTCGCTCATGTTTGCGTGCTGACCAACCCCAATCAGTATGAAGATTTTGGCGCTGAGCTCGAGGAAAATAGTACAATCTCCTTCGAAAAGCGTCAGAAATGGGCAAAAAATGCTTTTAATCACACCGCAGAATATGACGCCGCTATCGCCAACTACTTTAATAATCTAGATGAAAAAAGCGAAGAGTTACCGGATCAACTGAACATTTCTCTTCCAAAATATCAGGGGTTGCGGTACGGAGAAAATCCACATCAAAAAGCTGCTGTATATGGTGATCAGTCAAATTATATCGACTGTTTTCACGGCAAGCAGCTCAGCTATAATAATTTTACGGATGTAGATGCTGCTCTGAATCTGATAACTGATTTCAGAGATGACAAACCTACCTGCGCTATTTTCAAACACACGGTCCCCTGCGGTGTAGCAGCAGATACAACATTAAGCAACGCTTGGGACAAAGCTTTCCAGACAGATACAAAGTCACCTTTTGGCGGAATTGTTGTAATAAACCGCGAGTTGGATCTTGAGACGGCTCAAAAAATTGATGAAATATTTACAGAAATTATTATTGCTCCTTCCTACAGTAATGATGCTCTGGAACTGCTTCAAAAAAAGGAAAAACGTCGCCTCATTCGCATCAAAAAATTTGCCGGTGCGAACGAGCATCAGTTTAAATCCATTTTTGGCGGGGCCTTATATCAAGATCCCGACTCTAAAACGATCTCCAGAACAGAACTTGAAACGGTGACCAACCGCCAACCGTCCGACCAAGAAGTTGAAGATTTGCTTTTTGCGTGGAAAGTTGTGAAACATGTTAAATCAAATGCCATTGTATATGCTAAGGATAGTCAGACGATCGGCATCGGTACCGGACAGACCAGCCGGGTGGAAGCTTCTGAAATTGCCATTGCGAAGGCAAAGCAAGAAGGATTATCATTAGAAGGAACAGCCATAGCGTCTGACGCTTTCTTCCCTTTTCCCGATGGTGTAGAGGCTGCGGCCGAGGCCGGGGCAACGAGTGTCATCCAGCCGGGTGGAAGTATTCGCGATGAAAAAGTCATTGAGGCGGCCGACCGGCTTAACCTGGCGATGGTCTTTACCGGGAACCGACATTTTCGCCACTAATTTGCAACCAATTTGATTTTAGTTTTAATTCATCATTAATTCGCAAAAAGATCTACAAAATTGTATTTTCAGGCTTGAATTTATCTAGGCGATACTCTCAGCTCATCTACACTACTTAAATCATGGATAGAAACATACCCAAAGAAAAACAGAACCAGCAGAGCAAAGGTTGGTTCGACTGGCTATATACAGACATTGCAATAGATCTTGGAACTGCTAACACTCTCATTTACTCTCGCGGAGAAGGAATTGTCCTCAATGAGCCCTCTATCGTAGCGCTGAATACGCACAATGAACCTGTCGCTACAGGGCACGAGGCGCGTCTGATGCACGAAAAAACGCACAAGAATATTCGCACAGTGCGTCCGTTACGGGATGGCGTCATTGCCGATTTCGAAGTTGCCGAACAGATGATTCGCGGCATGATCGATAAGGTTAAAATGAAATGGTATTCCAGCACACGTCAGATGGTCGTTTGTGTGCCCAGCGGCATCACCGAAGTAGAACGACGTGCGGTTCGCGACAGTGCCGAACATGCCGGTGCCAAAGAAGTCCACTTGGTGGATGAACCAATGGCTGCCGCTATAGGTATCGGACTTAATGTCCATGAACCCATTGGAAATATGATCGTGGATATCGGCGGCGGAACTACTGAAATTGCAGTAATCGCCCTGTCCGGAATTGTATATGCGCAGTCCGTTCGGTTGGGCGGTGATGAGCTGAATGATGATATCATCAATTACTTCCGCCGAAATCACAATTTATTAATCGGGGAACGCACAGCAGAAAAAATTAAGTGTGAGATTGGGTCTGCGGCTCCTATGGATGAAGAACTCGATATCGAGACTAAAGGTCGTGACCTGGTAAACGGTGTTCCGCGAATTCGTCACGTAACTACTAAAGACGTTCGAGAAGCAATTTCCGAATCCGTTAATACCATTGTTGAATCGATTACAAAATCTCTGGAGCAAACTCCTCCGGAACTATCTGCGGATATCCTTGATCGTGGAATTATGCTCACAGGCGGCGGCGCCAAGCTCAAGAATCTCGACAAGTTGATTATGGAGACGACGGATCTGCCTGTTCATATTGCTGAAGATCCGCTGACGGCTGTCGTTCGGGGAACAGGAGCTATCCTGGAAGATCTCGAACACTACAGAACGGTCATCTCATAAAAAGCAGAAAAAAGTGAATGCGGTTTCGACTTCCAAGAATAGCTGATGCCAAAGACCATATTATAGCAGCCTTATTGCTTGTTGTAGCAATTTCGTTGATGATCGGAAGGTATCAGGGCGGATTAGATAACCTGCGAAAAGCTTCTGTCACCCTGTTCAGCTATCTGGAAGAACCGCTTTCAAACGTTAGAGTTTACCGCCAAGCCCTCAAAACCAATACATATCTTCGCAAGCAGAATGTACTTCTGCTCGATGAACTCAGCCGATTGCGTGGAGTTGGTCAACGCAACGAAAAGCTCAGAGAAATGCTGCAGTATAGCAGCAACACCGACTTGAGTTTATATCCCGTACAAATCGTCGGTAAAGAGCTTAATCATGTTACCAATTCCCTGACCGTTGATGCCGGTACAGAACAACAAATAAAAAATGGAATGCCGATGGTTTCGGCCGAAGGCTTGGTGGGGAAAGTAATTTTAACTGCTGATGGTTATTCCCAAATCATGCCTTTTTTGAGCCCTGTTTTTCGCGCCAGTGCAAAATTGCAGCGGTCTAATGCTTACGGCATTGTTTCTTGGGATGGAAAATCCATCAATGAATTACAATTAAACTATGTTCCGCAAACCGTTCGCGTTGACAGTGGTGAAGTAGTTGTCACTTCGGGATATAGCAATCAATTTCCTGCAGATATCCCTATAGGAAAAGTTATATACACTGAGCCCCAAGAAGGCAAAGAAACACAAAAAGTATTTGTAGAACCGTTTGTAAATCTGTTTGAACTGGCCGAGGGTTTTATCGTAAAATTTGAGCCGGATACTACCATCCAAAACCTGAATGATAAATACCAAGATCTTTTAGAATGAATCCCGAACGATTTAAACATATCGGCCTTGGGATTCTCTTTTTGCTGATGCAGATTGTGCTTTTCAGGCACCTGAAAATTTTTCAGATTCAACCGGATTTGGTTCTCATTTTCGTGATTTGGTATATGGCCCGCGAGAACCGTACTTCGGCTCTTTTAATGGCAGCAGGATTGGGTTTTTTACAGGATGCCATGTTGGATTTGTGGGGACTAAATATGTTTTCCAAAACGTTATTAGTTTTTATGAGCTACAACTTTATCCCCCGCGGATCAAAAAAGAGATTATTGGTTGGGCAGGTTTTTCTCACCATTCTTATTGCCGGACTTCTGCATAATTTAATTTTCCTTGGTCTTAATGGCGTGGTACAAAATTATTCGGCAGAATTCTTTTTTTGGCAGCACCTGATTGGCAATAGCATCTATACGGCTGTTGTGGGTAGTTTCATCCAGTTATTCAGAACGAAATGATTTAAAGTGCAATACCGAAAGAAAAAACGTATGCAGGTTACCACTCGGGTATTGCAGATCTGTATTGTTTTACTGGGTCTTATAATTCTCGGACGCCTGTTTCAACTCCAAATTTTAGACTATGATACTTATAATCCTCTTAGTAGGGAAAACTCTCTGCGGCAAGAGGTTATAAATCCGGCTCGAGGACTAATTTACGATCGGAATGGCAATCTCTTGGTAGGCAATGAACCCATTTACACCATCACCATAACGCCTGCCAGCTATGATGAAAAAAACACACCTATACTGGCAGATCTAATGGATATCCCCGTTGAAGAAGTCGAAAAGAGAGTGCAAGAAGCACGAGCATACTCTTTTTACAGATCTTCACGCATTTTTACCGAGATAGATTTCAGAACATTTTCGATGATTCAAGAAAACATCTGGCAACTCCCGGGTGTGGGACATCAAATAGAAAGCAAACGCCACTATCCTATCGACAGCCTTCGAGCTTCGCACATTTTCGGATATTTGCGGGAAGTTTCGAAAAAGGAATACCTTCAAACAAAATCGTATCACTTGGGTGATAAAATTGGAAAAAGCGGCCTTGAAGTTGCGTATGAAGAACATCTCAGAGGTACGTTGGGTACAGAATACATCCGCATTAACGCGATGGGACAAAATCTTGGCTCGTATCAAGACGGGGCAATTGATGAAGCCCCCCAAAAGGGAGCTGATCTTTATACTACTATCGATTCCGAACTTCAGCTGCTGGCTGAAGACTTGATGAAAGGCAAGCGGGGAGCTGTAGTAGCTTTGAACCCTGATGACGGCTCGGTATTAAGCATGGTAAGTGCGCCACAGTACGATATTCGCCGGCTGTCCGGGCGCATAGATTCGGACTACTGGAAAAGTATTAACGCAGACACCACCAATCCTCTTTATAACCGCGCCATTTCGGGAAAGCAACCACCGGGATCTACTTTTAAACCCCTCATGGCCTTAATGGGATTGGAACTCGGAATTATCACTCCCGAAACAGAGATCGATAATCCCGGCTACTATTACCGCGGACGCACTTATAATGATCTTGCTGATCCTGGGAAATACGATATTGGAAAAGCGCTGCAAGAATCGAGCAATACTTTTTTCTTTTGGCTGATGGATGAAATTGTCCAACAAAAGAGTATCGACAAATGGCATGAGCTCGCTTCCACTTTCGGTTTAGGCCAGCAAAATAATATTGATCTGCCTAACGAGGTTGCCGGAATACTACCGGACAGTACTTACCTGAACCGCGTGTTAGGAAAAGGCAACTGGAATATTGGCGATCAGCTCAGCTTGGGAGTAGGACAAGGTTTTATGGCAGTCTCTCCATTACAAATGGCACTTGTAGCGGCCCAAATTGCTAACGGGGGACATTATGTTCAACCTCATTTAGTTCGATCTATTAATAAAAATGATGGAACTGTATTGCTCACTAATCCAAAAAAAGAAAAGATTAATTGGGTCAATCCCCAACACTTGGATGTAGTAAAAAAAGGGATGCGACGTGTAGTTACGAAAGGCAGCGGACGTTGGTACGCCGATCTCGATAGCGTTAAGGTAGTTGGAAAGACGGGCACAGCACAAAATCCGCACGGTCGCGATCACGGATGGTTCATTAGTTTTGCCCCCATGGATAATCCCAAAATTGCTGTCGCTGTTCTTATTGAAAACGGCGGCTACGGATCTATTTCGGCGGCGCCTATCGCCTCGCTGCTGATCGAACAGTACCTTACCGGTGAAATCGATCGGTCGTACGTCTACAACTACGTAAAAACATTTGAGCCGAGATCAAGCACAACAGAAGAAGAAACTACAGAAGAAGAAAACGATGAATAATCTTCGGGAACTTAGTTGGTCGCTTGTCGCATTTTGGGCAGGCTTGGTTACAGTAGGCCTGGTAGCTATCTACAGTGCTACACAAGGTCCGGTGGCAGAATTTTTACCCAGCTATATCCAACTAAATTTTTATAAGCAACTGATTTCTTTTGGAATCGCCCTGCTCCTTTTGGTGGGACTACAGTTCGTAAATCCACGCAGCTTTCAAGAAGGATCGTATATCTTTTATGGATTGGGACTTGTGTTGATGGTTCTTACCCTCTTCTTTGGACGAGAAGTCAGCGGCGCTAAAAGCTGGCTTTCTATTGGTCCTTTTAACCTTCAGGTAAGTGAGCTGATGAAGATTGCTACCATACTTGCCGTTGCAAATTATCTGACCAGCCGCCGCGATATTTCGGCAGAAAATCTAAAATCTGCCTTAATAGCTGTACTGCTGATTTTAGTACCCGCGATTCTGGTTGTGCTTCAAAATGATACGGGAACAGCCATCATCTTTGTAGCAATGATTCCCGTGGTACTTTTTTGGTCGGGCCTGCCTTACGGTATTTCACTTTTCATTATATCCCCTGCCATCATTGGTTATTTAAGTATCATCTCTTGGTATTGGGGATTAGTTTCCGCCGTAATTCTTACACTCATCATTTTTATGGTGCAGCGCAGGCCCTGGCTGACATTTACCTCTTTTGCTACAGGTATTTTAATTGTGATTGGCATGCAAGTTGC
>CAZYOD010000066.1:0-10120 GCA_964648635.1 uncultured Balneolaceae bacterium
CCCTCCCGGTTTCGGTTACCGGTAACTGGAATTTTGTCCCGGTTTCCATGAATCCCGAAGCAGAATCGGCCGACCACCCGATCAGGGAGCTGCCTGCCATTACCTACAATCAACTGCCACAGCTTTGTGCCCCTGTTGAAAACCTTAACAGTGCCGAAGTCGGGCAACAACTTTTTAGCAGCAGTTTTCAGGGAGAGGAAACCCAAAAGCCAATGCTAATGGTACAGGAATTGGGTAATAAACGTTTAGCCCTGGTAAATGGATTTGGTTGGTATAGGTTAACCCAAAGCTCTGATCCCGAGGCCAGAGAATTTGCCCAACAACTATGGCTAAATGTGATTAGCTGGACGGCCACTGATCCGGAAAACCAGCTCTTGGAAGTCCGTCCGGTACAGACTTCTTTTAGTGGGTCTGAACCCGTCGTTATTAATGCTTTTCTAAACAATGAGCGCGGCGAAGTGGAGTCCGATGCAAATATCGATATTTCCGTTTCTTCCACCGAAACCGAGTCGCGTTTTTACTCTATGGAAAATAAAGGCAACGGACAGTACCGGCTGGATCTGGGAACTATGCCTGAAGGACTTTATTCATTCGAAGCAACGGCGCAAAAGGGAGATCGTACCCTTGAATCGAAAAAGGGTGAGTTTGCCGTTGCACGTTCTAATGCGGAATTTCTAGAAACAGATCGGAACGAGCAGTTATTGCGTCAACTGGCACAACGGTCGGGCGGCAAATATACGCCTTTTGATTCTGTGGCGGGATTTTGGGATAGCCTGGATCAACGCGGGTTTTTGGATCAACAAAAAGAGATTCGCACCACCTTCTTTTATCCTTACCAGCAACTAACTTGGTTCATCATTGTACTGCTGTTGCTGTGCAGCGAATGGGTCTTTCGTAAGTATTTATCCCTGCCCTAAGAATCTGTCGGCCTTAGATTGCCTTAAGGGACCCCGCCGGTATGGCTAAGCGCCCACTCCTGCTGATCTTTGGCTTTTTAGGTTTTCGATTGTTATTTAACAGATCAACCCAACATTCAGCTTGCGCAGCTTAGGAGCAAGTTCGTTATACTGTAGTAACAGACAGTATTAATCTACCATCTTATGAAAAATTCATCGAGTGCAATTTTAATCACACTAGCGATTTTCTTCACTAGTTGTTCTATTCTTGGAACAAACGATAATGAAGCTGAGGCCCAATTTTCGATTGATAGTGACTTATTAACAGAACAATCGCTTAATCTTAGTTTTAAAGATGGTAGCAAGACCCAAAATTTTTCCACTCAAGATTTCCAAATGAGAGAGAATCCAACCACAGGAGAATTAGCTACACCTATTGTAAAAACATCCACTGACGGAAAATTAACGGTAGAATTCCAACTTTCAGATGCCAATACAAAACAGCAAATCTCCAAAGGTAGTTTTCAGCTTGATTTAAAAGAAGACTGGAGATATTCTATTTATTTTCTGGCAGATTCTGCTGAGGCTGACCCAACCTATGGATGCTTTGGATGTGGAGGATATTTTTCCTTCAAATACTTATCTGACAGTTCTGAACCAACCAATGATTCACTATTTGTAGTTTGGGGTGGCCATAGCATGAGTAATCCGGTAGAATATTAATTGGCAGTATATCTAGCGCATTTATCAGACTATCCTACCTAGTTGAGATGTGCAATACCCTCAGGCTCGGGTTAATCAAACAGTCGCGGCTTCTTTTAATAAAATGGAACCGCTTTCAGCATTCATTTCCGCTTTAACACCCACCGGCAGCGTAACCATGTTTTTGATGTGCCCCACCATAGCGCCGGAAAAAGCCGGAATACCCAATGGTTTAATGTGATCCCCAAAAACCTGCTCTAAGGTCAGGCTGTATGAACTGGAAGGGTCACAACTTGTACACTGTCCAAAAATAAAGCCGGAAATCTGGTCCAGTACCCCATTTAATTTAAGTTGGGTTAGCATACGATCAAGCCGATAGACGTCTTCTCCGACATCTTCTAAAAACAGAATGGAATCTTTCCAAATTGGAAGGTAGTCCGAGCCCATCATAGCTGTCAAAACACTTAAATTTCCGCCCAGAACCCTTCCGGAAGCTTTTCCGGGGGCTATCACAGATAAATCCGAACAATCATCGCAGAGGCTGCTTTTAGGAATGGACAGGGAATACTCCTGTTGATAAGCAAGCGCCCTTTCGAAGTGCTTTGTGGTATAATCCGTCCAATCAGATTTCCCGACCGGGCCGTGAAATGTTATCAATCCGGTTTTGGCATAAATCGCCAATAACAGCGTGGTAATATCACTATAGCCAACCAGAATTTTAGGATTGTTTCTTATGGTTTGATAGTCGATGAGATCGAGAATTCGGTTGCAACCCCATCCGCCCCGAAAAGGTAAAATGGCATCTACCGAATCATCAGCGAACATTGCGTTAAGATCAGAAGCTCGTTCTTTGTCGGTGCCCGCCAAATAGCCGTATCTGTTTCTGGCATTGGCTCCGACTTTCACTTTATAACCCAGCTCCTTGACCTGATCAATGATTTCATCGTACCGACTCCTGTCCGGTAAAATAAAGCCCGGACTAATCAGCCCGAGTGTATCTCCTTTCTGCAGGCTTTTAGGCTTTATTACTTTTTTTTCATCTCCGGCAGCAACAAATTTTCCGGCCACTGAACCAAGTCCGCCCAAACCAACGAGCTTTAAAAATCCTTTTCTGTCCATTCTTTAATTCCTGTAGAGATTCTTTTGTTCAATTATCTTCTTCACTTCTTGCGGGACAAGATGTGAAATATCCTTTCCTTCCGATATTCGATTTCTGATCTCTGTAGATGAAGTCTCTATCGGTTGGTGATCGATAAAATGAGTTCTTGAGGCTAACTTTGGCCCCAGTTCCCTTTGCTTTGCCTTTGTATTCGGACGACGAGCCACTAGCAGTTCGCAGTAGTCCAATATCTTTTCCCAATCTTTCCACTGCTTAAAATCCCGAAGTGAGTCCTCACCCAAACACAGATAAAAAGTTTTTTGGGGATATTTTTCCTGGAGGTATTCTAATGTTTGAACGGTATAAGAAGGTCGCGGCAGAGTTGCTTCAAGGTCACTGACCCTTACACGAATCATTGTCCGGAAGGCTGCTTTCAACATCTCCATCCGCTCCCGATATGCATTGAGCTCATTTTCTTTCTTATGGGGCGGATCGGGAGTCAGCAAAATCCACAATTCAGAAATCAACCCTGAATTAAGGAACGATTGGGCTATCGAAATGTGTCCGTTGTGTACCGGATCAAAGCTGCCCCCCAAAAGCCCGATAGTCTGCTCAGAATCACCCATTATTTAGAATTGTCAGCGGGATTATTCCCGTTGGTGCTGGCCGTTCTGTCAGTCTGAGTGGTTTCACCGAGATCTGCCAACGCTGAGCGAGCTTCATCTACATAGTCATCGGCTTGTTGACGATACTCTCCATTCGGAAAAAGCTGTACAAATTTTTCATAGGCCTCAACAGCTTTTTGGTAGCGTTCTTGCTGTTTATCCTGGACACTGCGACCAGCGTACGTATTATAAGCGTTTATTTCATCAACCAAAGCTCGCTGCGCCCACATCGATTCCGGATATTGATCAATCGTTAGATCATAATATATAATAGCTGCCTCGTATTGATCAGTACGCATGTATAAATCAGCGGAGTAATAGAGCTTTTTAGCCAACTTGGATCGCATTTCAGTAATATACTGGGAGGCCTCTTCTACCCTGTCAGCATTGGGATAACGGGAGTTAAACAATTGAAATTTTTCGATTGCCCTGTGGGTATACTTCTGATCCAACTTGTAGCGGGGACTCAATTTATAATAGCTGTATGCTTCCTTGAACTGAGCATCCTGACGTGTTTCAGCCCGTGGGAACAAAGATATAAACCGTTCATATTCCGATGCTGCTAACAAATACCGTTTGTCATTGAAATAAGATTCTGCCAGATAGTATTGGGCCTCCTGTCCGTAATCAGTACCTCGGCCGATCTGGACAACCGTTTCAAAAGCCTGGGAGGCTTCAGTATATTTTTCATCTTCATATAAGTCCATTGCTTTGTCAAAAGCCACATCTATGGAATCACCGCGTTGGATAAGGTCTTTATTTTTACAAGAGACAAAGACAACTAAAATTAACAGCAGGACAGAAAATCTATTAAACAAGGTATAAGGTGTATTCATTATGATGGTTTATTCTAGTATTCTCGGGAGATCAAACGATTTAAAAATTCAATAATTTCATTTTTATATGGAGATGCTTCAAACTGATCCAAATGCTCCATCGCAGACTGATAGTGATACCGGATCGCTTTTCGGGTGTCTTCAAGTACATTTAAGGAATCATACGTTTCAATAACAGCATTAATGCTTTCCGGCTTGTTATTTTCTTCCGTCAGTATTTTTAAAAGGGTTTCTTTTTGTCGATTCCCACACCGTTGTAACGCAAGCAAAGTGAGATATGTTTTTTTTCCTTCCATAATATCTCCGCCTCGTTGTTTGCCGAACTTGTCGGGATCGGCTACGGCATCCAGCAGGTCATCCTGAATTTGAAACGCAATTCCGATTTTTTTACCTACGAAGCGCAACTCATCTGTTTCTTCTGCATCTGCACCCGCGACAGCACCGCCAATAGCCAGTGCACCGCTGATAAGAGCCGCCGTTTTACCTTCGATCATCTGAAGGTATTCATCAATAACTACATCATTTCGGTCTTCAAAAAGCAGATCTTCGGCCTGACCTTCACAAACTTTTTCAGCACTATCCAGAAAAATATCAAGGATGGTGCGGTACTGCGATTTGGAATATTGTTCATCGAGACCGTAATATTGCAACTGCTTAAATGCTTTGGCATACATTGCATCCCCGGATAAAATGGCAGTGTTGGAGTCCCACTTTTTGAACACACTGGGCTCTCCGCGACGGATATCAGCACGATCCATGATATCATCATGCAGCAAGGTGAAATTATGTAATAACTCGAGTGATACGGCCGCAGGCAGTGCTTCTTCAATATCGCCTCCGCAAAGTCCGCATCCTATTAACGTTAAATATGGACGTACTCTTTTGCCGGGCAGAGAAAGCGTATACCGCACCGGATCATATAACAAGCCGGGTTCGTCCGGCAGATCCAATTCCGCCAGTTTTTTTTCTATAAGATCCGAGAGCTTTTGCTGTTGTTCTGTAACTTTCAAATTCCTTAGCTGTATTTACAAAAGGCCAAATATAAGCATTTTAGGACAACATGTTACCGGAATGGAGCTCTTAATTTTAGATGGGAGGAGTCTAAATCTGATAGCTGTTCGCATCCTAAAAGCGTGAGGGTATACACCAGTTGTCTTTGCCATTTTTTATATAATTCTTCCAAGCCGGTCAATCCATTTTTTACAACTGCTTTGATGATCGGTTGGGCTGCCGCACCAAAGTCAGCACCCAGGCAAAACATTTTGACAATGTCCTGGCTTGAACGAACACCGCCGGAGGCGATCAGTTCAAAATCATAAGCCGACTTTAATTCTTGGATATCTACTACACAATTCAAGGTAGAGAGTCCCCAGTCGTTAAATTCATTATCGGGATTTTTATTAGAAGCGCGTTCATTTTCAACCTTTGCCCAGCTGGTACCTCCTGCCCCGGCTACATCAATAACTTTGACACCGGCTTTAAGGAGGCGTTCTGCAACTTCAGCAGAGATACCGGCTCCTGTTTCTTTTACTATTACCGGCACTTCGCAGTCCGAACAGAGCTGCCGGATACCATCCTCTATCCCTTTGAAATTTCGGTCTCCTTCAGGTTGCATAAGCTCTTGCAGGGGATTTAGGTGCACGATCATCGCATCTGCTTCAATTGAATTAATCAAAAGATCGATCTCTTCTCCGGATAATCCCCCGACCAGCTGCGCACCTCCAATATTGGAAGCGATGAAAGCATTTGGAGCCTTTTCTCTCACCACGGAAAATGAAGATACAGTGTCAGGATCTTCGAGCATCACGCGCTGACTCCCAACGCCGAACGGCAAATTATAGCGTTCGCAAAACTCTGCGATAACGGCATTGACAGCTCCCGCATCCGTATAGCCCCCGGTCATAGATGAGATAAACAGCGGAAAGGAAAACGTTCTGCCCAATAGCCGGGCTTCGGTGGATACATCATCAACATTAACTTCGGGCAGCGCATTATGGATAAATTGATAGCGATCAAAACCGGTCAGAGTTTGGTAATCCATGTTACCGGAGGTCGTTAAATCGACATGATCTTTTTTGCGCTGCTTAATCGTCATTGTGTTATGTATTACTTAGACTTTGCTGAAAGCAAAATATCGAATCCTTTGATTAAGTACCGAATAAGTAACGAGTGATGAGTAAAGAATATTCGCACACTCATTACTCGTTACTTATTACCCTTCAAATCATATAGCTGCCGCCGTTAATATGAAATGTTGCGCCCGTCATATGCGGCACTTTGCCCGACGCCAGAAAAGCTACCAGCTCTCCTACCTCTTCGGGAGACGTTATCTCATCAAAAGCCATTCCCTGAGTGAGATATTCTTCCCCGTAAACCTTAATGGAATCCATGGCCATATCCGTTTTGATAAATCCGGGGGCAATGGAATAAGCGGAAATATTATGCTTCCCGAAATCCCGGGCAATGCTTTTGGTAAAGGCCACAAGTCCCCCTTTGGATGCTGCATAAGAGGCATATTCCTGCGTATCACCGCGATAGGCAGCCCGAGATGCTACATTAATCAGATAGCCCCCGTCCTCTTTTGTCCATCGGTTTAACGCCCACTTTGAAAGCAGCGCCGGAGCCCTCAAATTAACCTGCATAGTTTGATCCCAGTTACTTAACCAAGACTCATCATCATTTCCAAAATCGGCATCACGAAAAATACCCGCATTGTTGACTAAAACATTTGGGGCATCATCCCGATCAAAAACAGGCCGTAATTTGGCCTTTATAGCCTCCGGATCACTTAAATCCACATATAAGCCTTCAAAATTAGGATGATCTGTAAATTCGGCGGGAAAATCGGAACTGCGGGCCGTGCCTAAAACACGTCCATCATTTTTTAAGAGTGCTGATACAATGCTCTGCCCTATTCCGCGCGATGCTCCGGTGACTAATGTATACACAGTAAATATTTTGTTAAGGTGATTTCTTTGAAAGTAAGAATCAGGATCTGTTCATCAAAGAATAGCGTATAGTTTTTTAGTACCCGATAATTTTTTCCGAATTATTTTTTGGGAGAAAATTTCTCTGTGTACCCAACTGGCACAAGTTGCAGACTTGCACCAGTAAAAAATCAATTTGTAACTTGACCAGTAAGGAAAAAACTAAGATCTCTCACTGCGTTAAAGATGACGTGTCTAATCTATTTAGGGATAGGAATTTCTGTATATCTCTACGAAATCCTTTTGGAAAGATTATAAGAATTACCCGCGATAGACAGGCACGTTAGAACAAGCTTCTCCGTACATCAGTTTTTTTACGTGGGGAACTAACTTTTGAGTGGCGTATAGATAGATACTCTCAGGTACCGGCTTTTCTTTACTGCTGCATCCTTTTAAAATCACAAACTTGTCTTTGTAAGAAGCCCAGTCAACCTCTTCCAGTTTGCGCCGGTAGAGTTCATAGAGCATATCATCCATTCGACCCTCGAAAGACTCTTTAGCGTGCGAAGCAAGATATTGTCCCACAAGCATATAAGCCCATTTAGAAATGATGGCATCCGTGGAACAGTAAATACCTACATACTGACCCTCGAACTGGCTCCAATCGAATTCTTCTAGTTGTTCACGGAAATCATTCTCCTTTAGAATCATCCCCTTGAATAAAAACTGCTTGAGATCAAGCTCAGCACGGGGAGTAGAATCGAAATACTTCTGGAGGTCGATGGTTACAAGCTTATCAGACTGCTTGACCTTATTAACAATTTCGCCTGAAGTATCAGTAGCCATAACTTATATCGAAAATGATTCGCCGCAGGAGCAAGTGCGATTGGCATTCGGATTATGGAAATGAAATCCCTGTCCGTCCAACCCCTCAGTATAGTCAAGTTCGGTACCTGACAGGTATAAGAAACTTCGCATATCAACGACAAGTTTTATGCCCTTGTCCTCAAATTTCTGTAATTCTTGCTCACCTGATTGAGGAGTGCTATCGAACTCCAAATCATACGTCAATCCGGAGCATCCTCCGCTTACAACGCCTACGCGCAGCAAAGCATCCTCCGCGATTTGCTGCTCATTGCGAATTTGCTTTATACGACTTGCTGCTCGCTCAGTAATTGAGATGGACATAAGTTGTTACCTTCTTAAACTGAAATCACTTGGATTTCGGGATCGATTCTCTTGACCATGCTTTCAATAGCATACAGTGTACCGCCCGTGGCAGTAGGACATGTTCCGCATGCTCCCTGGTAGTGCACCTTCAGGCGATTACCATCAAGGCCGAGGATTTTCAATCCGCCGCCATCAGCCAACAGATACGGACGAACCTGCTCATCCAGCATCTGATTGATCTCCTGCAGACGCGGGTCGTCGGTCTCCTGCACCTCTTTTGTGGCATGCACTTCATCATCCTCAATAGCATCTGTCTGCGGCTTGGATTCTCGAATCGGAGGCGCAAGCTGACGCAATAATTCCGACCAAACGGCGTCGCCATCTTGCGTTACGGTCACATATTTATCTACGTAATACACGTTGATTACGTGATCGATCGCAAAAAGTGCCGAAGCCAACTCGTCATGCTCGGCATCACTTGCATTTTCAAATGATTTCGTAACACCGTTTGTAAGTGCTTCTCCCAACACAAATCGCATAGCATCGGGATTAGGAGTGCGTTCTATTTCTTTAATCTTTGGCATAATAGTAATCTAAGTACGGTTTGATTCCGTTATTTAGAACGAATATAAATATAAACTATTGCAATTCACAGTGTCAATTCATTGTGAATCTGCGGTTTAGAAAATCGTTTTCACTTTCTTAATACCCTCAACAAGCCGATCCACGTCTTCTTTATTGTTGTAAAAGGAGATTGACGCTCGTGCCGTAGCCGGGACATCAAATCGTCGCATCGTAGGCTGCGCGCAGTGGTGACCGGTCCTGATCGCTATACCCTGCTGATCCAATATCGTACCTACATCAGAGGCATGGATATCATCCAAAACAAAGGAGATAACCGATGCTTTTTCTTGGGATGTACCGATGATTCGTAATCCTTCTATTTCAAGCAGCCGATCGGTAGCATATTGCAGTAATTCCTGCTCTTGCGCGGCAATATTTTCCATACCGATCTCACTCAGATAATCGATGGCTGCTCCCAAGCCGATACCCGCTGCAATGGGCGGCGTTCCGGCCTCAAACTTGTGTGGAGTGATATTATAGGTAGTTTTTTCAAAGGAAACCTTGTCGATCATATCTCCTCCTCCCCGGTACGGCGGCATCTCGTCGAGATACTTCTTCTTGCCATACAGTATGCCAAAGCCGGTTGGACCACACATCTTGTGTGCTGAAAATGCATAGAAATCGACGTCTAAATCCTGCACGTCAACGAGACTGTGGGGTACCGCCTGAGCTCCATCTACAAGGACAGGAATATCCTTTTTATGAGCGGCTTCAATCATTTTTTTAACGGGATGGATAGTACCCAGTGCGTTGGAAACGTGTCCAACCGCTACAATAGCTGTTTTGTCGCTGAGAAGCTTCTCATACTCATCCCAAATGATATCACCGTCAGCATTTACCGGAATTACCCGAATATTTGCATCGTGCTTTTGAGCAGCTATCTGCCACGGCACGATGTTGGCGTGGTGCTCAATCTCTGAAATCAGGATTTCGTCTCCCTTTTCCAGATAACGATCACAAAAGCTGTTGGCAACCAAGTTGATGGAATCGGTCGTGCCGGTGGTAAAGATGATCTCGTCTTCGTCCCCGGCATTGATAAATTCCCGAACTTTAGCCCTTGTTGCCTCATAAGCGTCGGTGGCCTTTTGGCTGAGCGTATGAATACCTCGATGGACGTTGGCATGCTCGTTACGATGGTAACGATCCATACGATCGGCTACCTGAGATGGCATCTGGCTGGATGCCGCATTATCAAAATATA
>CAZYOD010000067.1:0-10033 GCA_964648635.1 uncultured Balneolaceae bacterium
GCTGGATATCGCCCATCATTTTCAGGGCAAATTCGGTAGAAAAAATGCAGGTATTTTGCGCCTGATCTTCTTTCAGAATATCGGCTTGAACAGTCCCCCGTACTACTGAAAGCGTTTTCTCTTTAATCTCGTTATATGTCTCTTCCTCCAGTAATTTATCGCCGGTAATGCCGAGCAGGCCCAATCCAAAGCCTTCGTTAGTCTGCGGTAATTCGTTATTGTACTCCGGTGGCTCAACACCTTTTTTCTCAAAATACTTTTGAATTTCCTTCTGAGCCTCTTCCCATTTACCATTCTCTTTGAGGTATCTTTCGACCTCCTGGTCAATAGCGGTATTCATAAACATGGCCAGTATCATCGGGGCCGGACCGTTAATCGTCATCGACACCGATGTCTTTCGGGATGTCAGCTCAAATCCTGAATACAGCTTTTTCATGTCGTCCAGCGTACAAATGCTTACCCCCGAGTTACCGACCTTACCGTAAATATCAGGACGATGATCAGGATCTTCGCCATACAGCGTTACCGAATCAAAAGCTGTAGAAAGACGAGCAGCCGGCATTCCTTCGCTTAGATAGTGGAACCGCTTGTTCGTTCGTTCCGGCGTCCCCTCTCCGGCAAACATTCGCGTGGGATCTTCTCCCTCTCGTTTAAATTCGAACACACCGGCCGTAAATGGATAGTAACCGGGTAAGTTTTCTTTCAGTGCAAACTTCAGCTGTTCGCCTTTATGTTTGGTCTTGGGTAGCGCTACCCGTGGAATATCGAGTCCGCTGAGAGATTTTCGGAACATCTTGTTTTTAAACGTCTTATCCCTCACCTGTACTTCAACATGATCCTGCCGATATTCTTCATAGAGCTTATCCCAGCCTTCCAGAATTTTCTTACAACGCGAATCCAGTTTGCTCAGCCAGTGCTCACGCATTTTCTCCAGCTTATCTTTGAGCACATCCCTTTCTTCCGGCTCCCACCGATCAACCTGTTCAAGCGTTCCTGACACTTCTTCTAGTTTGGCAGCAATATCCGCTTGATTTTCAGCCCAGCTGTGATAATCGCGAATGGTTTCAGAAATATCTGAGAGATAACGCTGGCGCTTACCCGGAATAATTGCTTGCGTCTGAATATCTTCTGCAGGATCGGGATTGGTATAAATTTTTGTTTCCCAGTTTAAACCATAGTGATCATTTACCTTATCGGTAAGTGCTTTAAACAAACGATTTACGCCCTCATCATTAAACTGAGCCGCTATCGTCGGATAGACGGGCATCGCTTCGGGATTAAGATCCCAAGCACCGCGGTTGCGCTTCATCTGCTTTCGGACATCACGAAGTGCATCAAGGGAACCCTTCTTCTCAAACTTATTTAGGACAACCAACTCAGCCAAATCCAGCATATTAATCTTTTCAAGCTGAGTAGCAGCGCCGTATTCACTTGTCATTACATAAAGCGGAATATCGGAAATATTTACAATCTCCGTGTCGCTCTGACCAATCCCGCTGGTTTCAACAATTACAAGGTCGAAGCCGGCCGTTTTACAAATTTCAATGGCACCTTTTACCGATAGACTTGTTGCCCGGTTACTTGCTCGTGTTGCCAGACTTCGCATAAAAACGCGCTCAGGATCAAGGCTGTTCATTCGAATGCGATCTCCCAGCAGAGCACCGCCGGTGCGAACCTTTGAGGGATCAATCGAAATGACAGCGAGCTGAATATCTTCAAATTCTGTCAAAAATCGACGGACCAGCTCATCAGTCAGCGAGCTTTTACCCGCCCCGCCGGTCCCTGTAATACCGAGTAACGGAATGGGATTTCCATTTTTCTGGGCGGGAATTATATTTCCCTTGCCGTCGAGCAATGAATCACCTTCAAACTTGATGATCTCTTCGTGATCATTTTCCAAAGCCGAGATACATCGGGCAATAGTTTTATGATCTCTTTTGGTGATATCCTGTGCATTGACCGCTTCCAAATCGGCAGTATCAAAATCACATTTTTCCAGCATAAAGTTGATCATTCCCTGAAGACCCATCTTGCTGCCGTCTTCTACAGAAAAAATGCGACAGACCCCTGCATCGTGCAGCTCCTGAATCTCTTCACCAACGATAACACCGCCACCGCCACCGAATACATTTATATGTGAGGCTCCGCGCTCTTCCAACAGATCCACCATATACTTGAAGTACTCCATATGGCCACCTTGATACGAACTCACTGCAATTCCCTGCACATCTTCCTGAATGGCACAGTCAACAATTTCTTGCACCGAGCGGTTATGACCCAGGTGAATAACCTCCGCCCCGCTGCTTTGCAGGATACGACGCATAATATTTATGCTGGCATCGTGTCCGTCAAACAAACTTGCTGCAGTTACAAACCGGATTTTATGTTTTGACTCATATACCTCCGGCCGATCTGACTTTTTTGTATCAGACTTTTCTTGTGCTACTGCTTCTGTTTTTTGATCAGAGGTCAAGGTGTCTTCAGACATAATAGAGTTC
Source organism: uncultured Balneolaceae bacterium (assembly GCA_964648635.1). GTDB lineage: Bacteria > Bacteroidota > Rhodothermia > Balneolales > Balneolaceae > Fodinibius. The sequence continues at coordinate 2,499 of CAZYOD010000067.1, forward strand.
TTTTCTGTTGATAGCTTTGATCGGAAAGGTAAGAAATTTAAGGCAAAATATCGCAGTCTGCACGTCTTCCCATTTACCTTATAAATCTCTCTTTCAGAAGTCCCATTCGATTTAGTTTTTGCTAACTAAGCTGGTAAATCCTCCTGAAACCACATTTGTCAGATTTGAAAGCACGCGCGGTAATGTCCACCCACCGGGGCAAACTAAAAATTTAGGTTCCCAGACGGGGTTAAATTGACTTTTATAAGCTCTAACCGTTTTTAACCCATAAAAATTTTCACCGTAGGTATATACAAAATTCGCCAGCTTATTCCATCCGGGAGAAAAGTCGTGCTCTTCCATTCCCGAAAGCGGTGCCATCCCCAGATTAAACCAGTCGAACCCCTGCTGTCGCCCCCACAGCATTGTTTCAATCAGCATAAAGTTAATTATTCCCTCCGGTACATCTGATCGGTATCGCAGTAAATCTGTCGTCAGCTCATGCCTGTCAGAAGTTTGCAGGATGTTTGAAAAAGCCAGGAATTCGCCCCCTTTTTTGACTACTGCAATGGGGAAGTTATTCAGGTATCGTTCATCAAAATACCCGACAGAAAAACCGCGTTCTTTACGATTTTGAGCATTGATGTTGTCTTCTGAAATAGCTTTTAATTCCGGCAGGTACTGCTCTAATGAATCAGCGGGGAGAATTTCCCAGCTATATCCCTGATTCTTTAACCCTTGGTAACTGGAACAAACCTTTTCTTCAACAATCTCTTTCGGATCTTTTTGGAGCGGAATGCGTGCTTCTTCTCCAAGCTTAAATAGCGTAAGTCCCAGGTCTACATAGTATTCCAGATAATTTTCGCCAACTTGATAAAATACAGGTTCAAACCCCTCCTGTTTGCATTCATCATGGAATTGCCAAATCATTTCTTCGGCCTCTGTGGCAGGACCTACCGGATCACCCAATGAAACCCAGCTGCGACCTTCTCTAGTAAACATTACCAATGATGATTTTGACTCGTTAATCATCAATTCTTTGTCCCCCAGCAGCACAAGATTCGACTTTGTATCTTGAGACTTTTTGATGATATCTCTCGCAATCCATAGCTCTCGCTGTCCCGGTTTTACGGTTTCCTTACGCCGGGGACGCAGTAACTTTATCAAACCAATAAGTATAGCGAATCCAAGCGCAGCCACGGTAGCCCGCATATATCGCGGTGCATCCCCCATAAGGCTAAACTCCCACCACAGCTCTTTTTGATATTCTACATGTCGATAGGAGAAAATACCGAGCCAAACAGCACTTACGAGCACCATCGAAATCAGAGTAAACCAGCGCGTTGAGAAAACCTGTCCAAACAATGATGCTTTACGGTGAAATTCCTCGCGACACGGAACCAGTGCTACCAGCATTACTGCCAATACTGAGGCTTCCTCATAGTCAGCCCCTTTAAGCAATGAGAACAAGATCCCGAAAACCAGTAAGCCTATCGTCAAGTGATAGGCACCGTCTATCCGGCGTTGCAGCCCGCTTGCCAAAACCAGTAATGAGGCTCCCACCAAGCTGGCAAAGAAGTGCGACATTTCAATGACAGGCAGCGGGATAAAATGCTGCAGCCACTCCATACGCGGCACATCTGAAGGTACGGCACCTGAAAACAGCAGGATTGCCCCTCCTATAAAAACCGAAAAACTCATCACCTGTGGAACTACACGAGGTACCCAATTTGCCGCTTTTTCTCGGAAATCCTGTACTTTCTGCTGATTGACTTTATACTCTTGGTATCCCAATACAACCAAGGCTCCCAACAGCGGCAAAATGTAGTAGATTATCCGGTAGACCACCAAAATACTTAACACCTGAGATCCGGGCATAAAGTTGGTCAGGTATAAAAGCATAATGGATTCAAACACTCCCAATCCGCCCGGTATCTGGCTAAACAAACCCACGATTTGTGCCAGTAAAAAAGCTCCCGCAAAACTGAAAAAGTTGATTCCCAAATCAGGCAACAGAACATAGAGTACCGAAGCTGCCAACAGCCAATCTATTGATGCAATGCTCACTTGCTGAAGCGCAAGTTTGAGATCGGGAAATCGAAATGACCAACTTTTGAAAGATATTTCTTCCTTGAATTTGGCACTTGCCCACACATATCCTACCACCATTAACAACAAGATGATGCCAAGGACTCGAAGAGAGACAAACGGAATCATCACATCAGTGGGCAGATCCGGAGTAGCAAAAATCAGCGCAAGACCGGCTACAGTACAGAATCCGATCCAAAGAGTGAATGCACTAAATGCGACAATCTGTGTTACTTGCAAGCCCGAAAATCCCCAGGCAGAGTAAATGCGATACCGGATAGAACCTCCCGTAAGAAGCGCAAAACCGATATTATGGCTAAAAGCATATCCCACATAACCTGCCCTCACGACCTTTCCCAATCCTAGATCCTCTCCAATATAATGCACACCCAGCGCATCATAGCCGGTGAGCAGCAAATAGCTGAAGAAACACAATACGAGAGAAAACAGGATATAGTGATTGGGAATTTCGGAAAGCTGTGCCATTACTTCCGAAATATCATATTGCCGCAATTCGTGGTCGAGAAACCACAGGGCAAAAGCAAAGAAAACAATGCTTATGAGAGGCGTTAATTTTTTAAGCTTTTTCTTCATTAAACCGATACTACAAATTCTGATCTAATTTTTAAATTCAATCGTCAGATCTCCGGTAAATCCTTTTTTCACCGGCACGCGGCTTCGAATAAAATAGGGCTCAGGTTTCACAAAGGGCTCTACCCGGCCGTAATCCCAACTATTATTGGAATTTTGATCCTGAAACACCCGAACAGTATAATTGAGCGGAGGTAAGTTTTCAATAAGAATTTGCCCGGCGAATGTAGTGTCTCGTGTAATACCCGATTCTTCATTTTCTATTTGTAACCGAATATTTTTGGCCGTTGAATCTTCCATCATAATATTCAACGATCCCATCTCGGATTCGTGCCATATTTCCGGGTTAAATTTCCTGTAATCTTCTATTCGGGGATCCCAAACCCGGACCTCATACTGAACACCATCCTTCCAGCGATTTTTAGGTAAGATTCTTAGAATATTTTGCTCCACCTCACTCGGCCAATCCTCTAACAGCGTATCACTTTCCACCACTTTAAGTGAATCCCTGATTTCGGGCTCTTCGATAGGTTTGGCATATGTAATTTCCAGCGGATCAGTTGGAAAATATCCTGATAAGCTGTTTCGCTTTATAATTCGTTGTCGGGTAGTATCCTCTTGTGCCGAACCGGTAAACGTTTGGGTAATATCTGCAATCGGGTTGCCTGCTTCATCATGAATCCCGGAAATATCCACCGTGTAACTGGATTCAGGATCCAGTGTTGGCTGGCTGTGAGCAAAAAGTATATACGGTTCGTTCGGCTGGACATACAGAGGAACTGCTTCACCGATTTCCTCTCCGAGCGTATCAGTGACAGCAATATTTGCGCTGTCGGACAGCTCCACATTTTCACTGAACCGCATCCGCATCCGCTGAGAAGAAAAGAGACCGATACCCTGCAGTGTCAGCTTAGTCGTATCCACCGAAGTAATATATACTGCCCCCACAGTATCATGATCTGCCTTTTCTAATCCTACAATTTCTTGTGCAAAAGGTTGCGCCCGCTCTTGTTCTTCTTCCCAAACTTTATTTCGGTTACGGTCATCAACCCAGAAAATCTTATAATTCCCCTCCCCCAGGTAAGAAAATTCAAAAGTGCCGCTGGTATCCGTTGAAGATATGTAATTTGCTGTTTCCGAGAGTTCAAACGGCTCGCGATAGAGCAAAATTCGGTGTCCTTCACCGCCCTCTCCCGTTTGCGTATTGATGACCCTGCCGGATATCTTTCCCTTATCAATTTCGGGTCCGGTGGATACAGCGATCTTTTCGGGACTTACCATCCCGTTGCCGTTCATGTCTTCAAACTCTGTTCCAACAGTGACGATGAGAGTGGTCGAATCAGGGATGGACTCTTCGAACTCAACTTCAACCGACTTTCGTCCCCAATCCAGGTTGTAGGAAATCCCGATATCGGGTTCTACAACAATAGCCTCGTTAAGCGATGCCCGGCGGACAAATTCTGAAAAATGTAGTATGATACTCTGTCCTTCAAAATTGGTCGTCCCCGTTTCGGGTTCGGTTCGGATAATACGGGGACCTTCTTCATCAGGGGGACCACCGGTAGGTGATGAAGGCGTTGCACAGCTTCCCAAAAGGAGAATTATCAGCCCCAAAACTGCGCCAATCCAACTCTTTTCCTTCACAAACATAATGCCCTTATTCAAATTAAGCGCTAAGATACAAATTTTAGGTACATTAACAGATACCAAATTCCATTCAAACAAATAAGCTAGCGAAGTAAACAAGAAGGCAGACAAAAGTAAAATGGTTACAGCTTGTACAATGTATTATGTATCTTTAAATGGATTTTTAAATCACTATAACCTACTATGAAACTGGTAAAACCAAAGATACCTTCACTGCTTACACGTCCCGCTTTTTACACTGATTATTATGAGCTGACAATGGCTCAGGGATATTTTTTATCCGGCCGAAAAGATGATCTCGCTTGCTTCGACTATTTTTTCCGGGATAACCCCTTCGACGGCGGATATGTCATCTTTGCCGGACTTTCGGATCTGCTTCAGATTCTTGAAAATTTCAAATTTCATGAGGATGAACTAGACTACCTTTCAGACCAGGGATTCCATTCCGAGTTTTTGAACTTTTTAAGGGATTTCCAACTGAATATAGATCTCTATTCAGCCAAAGAAGGTGAGATCGTTTTTCCCAATGAACCTATTGTTCGGGTCGAAGGTACGGTTATCGAAGCACAGATTCTGGAAACCCTCCTGTTGAACATTCTAAACTTCGAATCACTTATTGCCACCAAAGCTTCCCGAATGAAGTACGCTGCCGAAGATCGAAAAGTGCTTGATTTTGGCCTGCGTCGGGCACAGGGTTTTGGAGGCATTCAAGCCAGTAAGGCAGCCATCATCGGCGGTGTGGAATCTACTTCCAATGTATATGCCTCTTTTGTCCATGACATTCCGGCCAGCGGGACGATGGCCCACTCTTGGATTCAAGCATTCGATGATGAACTCACGGCCTTTAGGAAGTATGCTGAATATTATCCGGATAACTGCATCCTGCTGGTTGATACCTATGATACACTCCAAAGCGGAGTACCCAATGCTATCAAAGTTGCCAAAGAGCTCGAAGAAAAAGGATATCAATTAAAAGGAATTCGTCTGGACAGTGGCGACTTGGCCTATTTTTCCCGTAAAGCCAGAGCACAGCTCGATGATGCCGGGCTCGATTATGTAAAAATTGCGGCTTCCAATCAGCTTGATGAGCGTCTTATAAAAAGTTTGTTAAGCCAGAATGCACCCATAGATCTATTTGGTGTAGGTACTCGTTTAGTTACAGGATATGATACTCCCGCTCTTGACGGTGTATATAAATTGTCAGCAATCAATAATAAACCGAAGTTCAAAATTTCGGAAAATATTGAAAAAATTACGTTGCCTGGACGCAAAAAGGTGCTTCGATATTATGATGACAAAGGCCGTTTTTATGGGGATGGAATTTTGCTCGAAGAACAGCAAGAGGTAGATACTATTTATCACCCTCATTACCCGGCAAAACATTCTACGGTTACATCTTTTGATTCGGAACCTTTGTTACATCCTATAATCAAAAACGGTGACCAATTGATCGATCCGCCTACGCCCTCAGAAAGTGCAAAATATGCACAAGAACAACTCGAAAAACTAAGCCCTGAGCATAAACGTTTTGACAACCCGCATATTTACAAAGTGGGCATCAGTAAAAAATTGATGGATCTGCGAGACACTCTTACACAAGAAGTCAAACAAAAAAGCTCTACATAACGATGAAAGCACTCTTGATTATTGATGTTCAAAATGATTTTTGTCCCGGCGGAGCGTTGGAAGTTCCCGACGGAGACCAAATTATCCCAACCATCAATAAACTGTCCCAGGAATTCGATGTCGTCATTCAAACGCAGGACTGGCATCCCAAAGGACACTCTTCTTTCGCCTCCTCTCATAGAGATAAAAAACCTTTTGGGACCATAAAAATGCCTTATGGTCAGCAAGTGCTCTGGCCCGATCACTGCATTCAGGGAACTAATGGAGCCGCTTTTCATCCCGATCTGGTGACAAACCGCTCACAACTTATTATCAGAAAAGGATTTCGAAAAAAAATCGATTCTTATTCCGCTTTCTATGAAAACGATAATTCCACAACCACCGGTCTTACGGGATATCTGCGTGAACGAGATATAGACACACTTTACGCCGTTGGACTCGCCACTGATTTCTGCGTTAAGTGGTCAGTCATCGATGGAATTAAAGAAGGCTTTCAACTCTATGTCGTAGAAGATGCGGTCAAGGGCATCGATATTGAAGGTTCTGTGGAACAGGCATGGAAAGAGATGCTCGATACAGGTGCTGAAAAGGTTTCTTCAAAAGATCTTCTTTCTTAATCATTTCTTACTGAATTAGTTCTAGTAGTTGCAGTAAATGAATTACCAAGCTGATATTTGTATTCTCGGTGCAGGTCTGGCCGGGCTTTCCCTAGCAGATGCTTTTAAAGAGCAACAATTATCAACCATTGTTATAGATAAAAGCTCGCTTGCATCGGGGGCTTCGGGGACACCTGGAGGACTGGTAAATCCCGCTACCGGGCGTCGAGCGAAAAAGTCCTGGAAAGCAGAACAATGTTACGAGGCAATTGCCGCTAATCTGGAAAAAGTACAGGATAATACAAAAGAGCCCTTTTTCTTTAACAACGGCCTGCTCCGCCCTGCCCTGCTCCAAAAGATGGCACGAAAAATGAAAGAGCAGTATGAGAAAACCACTTGGCCGGATGGGTGGTGTCAGTGGAAAACTGAAGGTGAAATTAAAGAAATTCATCCGGGCATTAACTGTGTGGATGGAGGAATGTGGCTGCCCATCGGTCTCACCGTTGATGTGGAAAAATATATAAAAACATATGCGCGGCTTTTGAGCGAACAAGGTGTATCAATTTTAGCTGACCAAGAACCGAAAATGATTCATCAAGCAAAAGACTGGCGGGTAGAGCTGGAAAATGATACGGTGAATGCTCAACACCTCATCTTTGCGATCGGTCACGGGGTAGTTGAATCTTCCTTCTGGGACTGGTTGCCCGTAAATCTTATTAAGGGACAAGTTGCAAAGTTTAATCTGGGAGATCGTTCACTTTCCTTTTCCCATTCGATATCAAGCTTGGGGTATATAGCACGTCTGGATGAAGATAATACCTTTGTGCAGGGCAGTACTTATGAGCACGATTTCGAGCATCTGAATCCCGATGCGGACGGCGTGGAGTACCTGCGAAAAAGACTGCGTCGCACGCTCCCACAGCTGGAAGAAAATGTTACATTAGTGGATCAATGGGCCGGAGTTCGGACCTCAACACCGAACTATAAACCAATTCTGGGTGAACATCC
>CAZYOD010000068.1:0-9988 GCA_964648635.1 uncultured Balneolaceae bacterium
CCTTTAACCGATGATATTGATCAGTTAATTGAAGCTATGAAAACGGACAAGAAAGTTAAAAATAACACCTTGCGATTAGTGTTATTGAATGACTGGGGTTCCCCTTATATTTACGAGTGCAATGATTACCCAAAATTGCAAGAAGCCTGGAAATATGCTTTGGCTCAGTTTAATTGAAAAGATTTAATATAGAAAAACGTGTTTGTTCGCTGGCTACATAAGAGCTGGAAATATTTTTGGCGCATAGTCTTTGGGCTGCTTTTGACCATTGTTGTTCTTGGAGGATTTGTAATTGGTTTGCTTCAGTTGGATCTAGCGCAAAACTATTTAGTAGATCGAATTGAAAGGCAGATCGAAGACACATATAAAGTCAATCTGTCGGTCGATGAGATTGATGGTTTTTTGCCCTTTCAGCTAAATATGCATGATGTGGTGCTGGTCCAGGATGATGATTCTGCCACTACCGATACGCTGGCCTCAATAACTCGTTTGGAAAGTAAAATCGACATTTGGGGTTTGCTCCAAAATAAGATTAGTATTACCGGCTTTTCTCTGGATGAACCCCGTATTCGGCTTCGGTCAGATGAAGGAGGAAGGCTTCGATTGATGGAGCGAAGAAGCCCAAATGACCGAGTGCAAAGAATTTCCTCAGATGAACCGTGGTTGAGTAAAGTAGAAATAATTGCCCCCGATGTAGCAATTTCTGACGGATATTTTTCTATTCATTCGGTTACCCGAAAAAACCAGATCGGAAATCTTCCCCAGTCGTTTTCGCTTACCAATATTGATACCGAACTTTTTGTGGATTGGAGTGAAGAGCAGCGCTATCTGGATATAGAATCTTTTTCTGCCGAAACAGAAAATCTAAAGATGGGCAAGCTCGCTTTCTCGGGACAGCTATATAGTGATCAGCAGCTTCTGGAGTTTAACTCCTTTTATCTCACCTTGGGAGATTCTCGATTTCTTTTGAACGGAGAAATCGACGGAACAAATTTGCTGCAGCCGGATTTTGTGGGACAGCTTTTAACATCACAATATAACCTTAGCGTGGATTCTGATGTTATCTATTTAGAGGATCTTACGGATTTTTCAAGCAAGTTGCCGAATATTAAGAAACCGCTGACGCTGGATATTCAGGCCGACGGAACGACCGATTCGCTTTGGGTTGATCGGGCAAGAATCGGGATAGGAGAAAGCTATGTGAATTTTAACGGTTCGATCAAGAACCTTCGGCAGCAACAAAACGTTGCCTACGAAATTCGTCTCGATCATGTAAATCTGCAAAAACCAGATGCTGATCAACTTTTCGATTCGCTTCTTGTTTCCCAGTATCAGGCGCTGGAAAATATAACAGCATCCGGCAAGGCCAGCGGCAACACGGATTCCGTACAGGTCGACCTTGCATTTTCGAGCCCGCTGGGGGAACTACAGATGGAAGGCTACAGCCAACTCAAAAGACCGTATCACTATAGCGGGACAATGAGCGGCAAAAATGTGGACCTGAGTCCGTTCTTCCGTACTGATTTTGATACCACGGCTCTAAATTTTGATGCCCAATTGGAAGGGGCAGGAATTACATTTGAAGATGCAGTGTCCACCTTTAATGTAGCATTTAACGAGAGCAGAATAGATAGCCTTACTTTTAATGAGTTGTCAATTCAATCTTCGCTGGCAAACGGGCTGTGGAATCAGAAGTATTCCTATCAAAATGGAAATGAATCGGTTACCGGCTCGGGATGGGTAGATTTTTCCCGGGAAGAGCCGCCTGTTTCGGTGCAGGGGAATGCAAATAATATTGATTTAGCGAAATATTTAGGCCGTTTTGGAATAGCTTCTTCGCAACTTAATTTTGACTACAATATCGAATTACAGGGACTTAAAGCCGACCGCATACAGGGGCGGGCAAACCTTGATATCAAACCGTCTGTAATTGACGGAGATACGGTGCGTTCTCATCAGCTATATATGGATTTGAATTCACCGGATAATCCGAGCCGCACTTTTCGGCTTACCAGTTCTCTTTTTGATATGAACATGAGCGGGCAGATTAATCCGAGTGATATTATTGATCAGGCTGATTTCTGGATTGCCTATCTTAAGAACAGGTTTAAGGCAGAAATCCTGATGGATCTGCCTGTTGATTCACAGGTAGCCGCAGTTCCTCCGTCGGCAAAAAATGTGGTTTTTGACGGCAGCATTCAAGCAAAAGATCTTAGCCTGATTAAAAAATACTTCCCGGATTTTCCCACCATCGATACAGACTCTCAGCTTAACTTCAACGTAAATACGGATGGTACGCGCCTGTTGTTGTCGGCAAAAATGCAGGCGGATACGTTAATTTATGACGCGCTCAATTTTAGTGACAGTCGGACCCAATTTACTGCAAGCTTTAGAAGCGACCGTATCCTCAGCGAGTTTTCATCTATTGATTTTGAAGCGGATATCAGTGCTCTTGAGACCGAAACTGTTGATCTCGATTCTATGGTAATTGACCTGGCTGTAAAACAAGATTCGGTCTATTTTACCCAGCATATTGGTGCAATATCAGATGATGCCCGTTTTCGGATGGCGTTGAAATCTAATATATCGGATTCGTCCATCGCTACAGCTATGGACGATTTTTATCTGGGTAACGAAAAATACGCCTGGACCAGTGACGGGCAGCCATCGTTTACCTACCTGCGCAATGGAAATATCGACTTCAATGGAGTCAGCTTTCAGAACAGAAGTGAGTATTTTCGAATGCAGGGCATTCTCAGTAAAAATCGTTCGGATTCTCTGACTTACATGATTCGGGATGTTAATTTGAGTCGTATTTCAGATCTTGTAAAAGGGGAAATAGATTTTTCCGGTATTCTAAACGGTACGCTCATCACTCGTTCGCTAACGCGTCAGCCGACTATTCAGGGTGACCTTAATGTCAACCACTTTGCTTTGAACGACCGGATGATAGGGGACGTCCGTTTTAACAGTAGCTTTAATCCTGATCAGGATAGGTTCGATACCCAAATTCGGATTGTTACCGATACTACCAAATACGAAAATTACCTGGAGGGCAATGATGATGTGGGACAAAATATTAGCCTGGATGGGTATTTCGTGACGCCGAATCCCGAAGTACGCCAGGATACTGTTTACTATTTTGATGCCAATATTGAGCAAATTGATATGTGGATTATCCCCTTAATTGCGGATAATGTTTTCGCCGAGATGGAGGGGCAGGCTACGGGTCAGGGTTATATCACCGGGAATCTGGATGATTTTGATTTTCATGCGGATTTCCAGACACAAAACGTCTTTACGAAACCAGAATTCGTTAATACAAACTACTTCGTAGGTGGTCCGGTGCAATTTGATAGGCACGATGGGGTAATATTGGATTCACTGAGTGTGATGGACACCAAAGGAGGCACCGGTACTTTATGGGGCACAGTAGATCTGAATGATTTTGATCCCCTTACATATCTGGATCTTAGTCTGCAGATGAATAACCTACAGTTTCTTAATAATAAATATGATCCGGACGTGCCATTCTACGGTAATGTCTCGGGATCAGGTTTGGTAAGATTGACCGGATCTAATACCGATTTCTACATGCGTACTCCCGATCCTGTTCAAGTTACCAGTGACTCAGATGTATCAATTCCGCTGCTGGAAGAAACAGAACTGGAACAGTCGGGCGGGTTTATACGTTTTGTAGATTCCTTTGATGATATCGATAAAAAGTCGACTGGAGCACGCGAAGCTGCTGAGTCAGGGGGCGAGGAGCAGATTGAAGAGTTGATCCAAAATATGACATTTAGCGAGCGTTTTGATTTGGATCTGCAGTTCGAAGCATCGGATAACTTAACTGTTAACCTTATTTTCGATCCCGTTACCGGTGAAATTCTGACCGCAGGGGGCACCGGCCAGCTGCGAATAACAATGCAGGACCAAGAAGTGCAGATGTTTGGTCAATACAATATTGAGGATGGGGATTATCAATTTGTAACCGGTGAAATTATCAGTCGTCAGTTGCAGTTGGAACCGGGTGGAACTATCGTTTGGGAAGGTCCGCCTGATAATGCGCGCTTAGATATCAGTGCGGTTTATAATGCACGTCCTGACATTTCAACACTTGTTTCTGATCCGGAGTTGGGGGCGCAGAATCAGAATGGTGGACAACAGGTTCCTATTGATCTGATTGTTGAAATTAACGGTACATTAAATAGTGTGGAAAATAATTACTATTTTAGGTTGCCGACCTCGCTTGAGCTATCCTCAAACTCCACGCTGCAGTACACCTTAAATCAAATAAATCGGGATGAGCAGCAAAAGTTGTTACAGGCTACCAGCATTCTGTTTACGGGGCAGTTTATCCCCACGCAGGGAACCGGCAGCCCAACCGCGTCATTGAGTCAAAGTTTGACCCGAGGATCTACTGTATTGAACCCTTTGCTCTCAAATCAGGTTATAAGTCCGTTATTATCTAACCAAATTAATGCGTTACTTAACAGCGATGTCAGCAGGTTGGATATCGATTTCAACCTGAATGCTTACAATGAAGTTGACTTGGGCATTGCATTGCGGTTGTATAATGATCGCCTCATACTGCGCCGAGAGGGGCTTATTACCGGTGGAGGGCCTGAGAGTTCGCTGGGTGATCGGATTGGCGATTTAAATGCTACGTATCGTATCCGAAGAGGATTGTCCCTGACAGCCTTTCACCGGCAAGATCGCGTGTTAAGTAATCTTCAGGGAAGCTCCCAGGCCGGCGATGTAACGCCCAGTGTGGACGGTGTCGGTCTTGAGGCTAATCTACAGTTTAATACATGGAAAAAGCTTTTAGATGATGTTAGCAGAATATTTAAAAGTATTTTTGGTGGGAAAAAGAAGGACGATGAAGAGAAACAACAGAATTTAATTGATCAGAAAGCAAGAGAAGAAACAGAATAAAGAAGTAAATTTTTAAAGAGTTTTTAAGAATTAATAAATGAAGAAAAGTAAAAAAGAAACATTTGAAGGTATTATCCTGGATATTTTGCAAAACAATCCGGAGGCACAGCTGCCATTCGAAGTCTTGCAAAATATATTACAGGTAAACAGCAAGAAAGATAATCAACGGCTAAAGAGTGCTATAAATAGTTTATTTGACCGAAATCTAATTGTTAAGCGAAAGGGTGGGGCTATTCAGCTCTCCGATAACGACCGGGACAGTAGTGGTAAAAACACTGTGGTTGGTAAAATAGATATAAGTCGACGAGGTACCGGCTACTTAATCACCGAAGAGTTTGATGAAGATGTAAGAGTGCACTCAAAACATTTGGGAACTGCCCTCCAAGATGATATAGTGAAAGTTGAACTTTCTGATAAGGGCCGAGGTCGCCGCGAGGGAAAAGTCTTAGAGATTGTTGATCGCGGGCGTAATATATTTGTAGGACGGCTTAAAAAGCAGGGTAAGCAGAATTATCTTATCGAGTCGGACGAAAAATCAGCGCATACCGATTTTTTCATCCTGCCTAATAATATTGCGGATGCTCAACCGGGTGACAAGGTGGTGTTTGAGCTTGTGGATTGGGTGCATCCAAAGTCGTTGCCTGAAGCAAAAATTGTTGAGATTCTTGGTAAGGAGGGGACTAACGATGCCAACGTGCTTTCTATTCTTGCCGAAAATCAGATTAAGGCGGGCTTTCCGGAAGAGGTGAAGGATTATGCCGACCAAATCGATACCGAAATTACGGAGCAGGAGATTATGCGCCGGCGCGATATGCGCGATGAGGTGGTAGTCACGATTGACCCCGAGACAGCTAAGGATTTTGACGACGGATTGAGCATCAAAATGTTAGACAACGGAAATTACTATCTGGGCGTCCATATTGCTGATGTCACGCATTATATGCCGCGCAATACCGTGCTCGATGAAGAAGCCGAAAAGCGAGCTACCAGTGTTTATTTAGTGGATCGGGTGATTCCAATGCTGCCCGAGAAGTTGAGTAATGATGTTTGCAGTTTAAATCCCAAAGAGGATAAACTGGCGTTTAGCTGCTTCATGGAAATTGCACCTAATGGTAAATTGGTGGACTATTCGATTGAAGAAACAGTAATCCATTCAAATAAAAGGTTCGTCTATGAGGAGGCACAGGAGGTAATCGATGGGAAGCAGAGCGAATTTTCAAACGAAATCCAGACGGCTGCAAAACTAGCCCACGTTCTGCTGGATAAGAGGTTCCGTGAAGGAAGTATTAATTTTGATACTCCCGAGCCAAAATTTGTATTGGATGAAAATGGCAAGCCAATTGATGTAAAACTCAAAAAAAGATTGTTCGCACACCGTCTTATTGAAGAATGTATGCTGATGGCAAATCGCACGGTAGCTAAGCATATCGATAATTTGCGAAAACAATCCAACAAGTCTAAAAATAAAGATTTGTATCCGTTCCTGTATCGTATTCACGATCAGCCGGACCTTGAAAAGCTCAAAAATATTGAAGACAATGTGAAGCCGGTTGGTATCAATTTTCACATTGACAGTCCAACGGTGAGCTCGAAAGCGATCAATGTATTACTGGAACAAATTAAAGATACTTCGCTGGAACTTACGGTCAATGATCTGATGCTTCGGGCGATGTCAAAAGCAGAATACAGTCCTGATAATATTGGACATTTTGGACTTGGTTTTGAGGATTATGCACATTTTACCAGTCCCATCCGCCGATACCCGGATGTACTGGTTCACCGACTATTGAAGAGTTATTCCCAGGGCAAGCCCAGTTATTCATACAATAATTTGAAGAAGCTTGGCTCGCATTGCAGTGAGCAGGAACGCTCTGCTATTGATGCTGAACGCGATTCCATAAAACTGAAACAGGTTGAATATTTAAGTGAACGGCTGGGTCAGGATTTTGACGGAGTTATCAGCGGTGTAATGGATAAGGGAATTTTTGTGGATCTAAAGGATATCCATTGCGAAGGAATGATTCGTGTAAGCGATCTCACCGACGATTATTATGTCTATGATGAAAAACGACATTGTCTCGTCGGAAAAAATCATGGAAAAAAATATCAATTGGGGAAAGAAATTCGTGTAAAAGTCGTTAATACTGATATAAAGGCTCGTCAAATTGATTTAAAATTAGTTGATGATGGAAAATAATAAACTCTTCTCGAAAAGGTAGCACTATGAAAATACCTCAACTCTTACGACGGTTTTCGGTTCTGCTAATCTTAGCTGTTTTTGTTGGCGGGGTAATACAGGAGGCTAATGCCCAGTATTTTTCTTTCGGAAAAAATAGGGTACAGTATAAAGATTTTGACTGGCGATATATTCAGTCCGATCATTTCGACGTTTTCTATTATGAAACCAAGAATTATGATCTGGCAAATTTTACTGCCTATGCTCTGGAATCTGCGCTTCAGCAGCTGAGTGAGGATTTTGACCATGAAATTGCTGATCGTATTCAGGTCATTATTTACGATTCTCACAACGATTTTTCCCAAACGAATGTCGTTCCGTTGCCGGCCGATGCGGAAGGTATCGGAGGTGTGACCGATGCTTATAAGAATCGCATTACTATGCCGTTCAACGGCAACTATGCAGAGTTTCGCAGTACATTGCATCATGAGCTGGAGCATGCGGTCATCAACGATATGTTTTATGGTGGAAATGTACAGTCGCGGCTCAGCGGAAATGCTCTGCAAATCCCTTTGTGGTACAATGAGGGTATGGCCGAATATACTTCGCTCGGTTGGGACACAAATACCGATATGTGGATTCGTGATGCTACTATAAATAACTATTTGCCGCCGATTCCGCGCTTGGGTGGATATTTTGCCTACCGGGGCGGACAGTCGGTATGGAACTTTATTGCTGAAGAATACGGCCGTCCAAAAATCACCGAAATTATGCAGTCGTTGCATACGCAGCGGAATCTGGAAGTTGCTATGACGCGTTCGCTGGGACTGAATATGGAAGAGCTTTCGGAGCGCTGGCAGGATTACTATCGCGAGCGTTATTTGCCTGAGGTAGCGAACCGTGAAAAGATAACTGATTTTGCCGATCTGCTTACTGAAGAAGATAAAACCGGTACTTATAATACTAGTCCGGCCTTATCGCCTCAGGGAGATAAGGTTGCGATGATTACAAACAAGCGTGGTTATTTTGACGTCGTTGTGATCAGCGCTATTACGGGCGAAAAAATCAAGACACTGATAAAAGGGGAGGATAACGTCAACTTTGAGGAGCTTAATATCCTTAATCCAAATCTGACTTGGTCGCCCAAGGGTGACAAAATTGCGCTCTCATCAAAATCCAAAGGATCTGACAACCTGGCGATTGTAGATTATGAGACCGGGAAAGCGCAAATGATTCAGTTTCCAAAAGTAGATGCTATTGGATCGGTTGCATGGTCGCCGGATGGTAATAAGATAGCTTTTGATGGAAATATTGGCCCTTTCCAGGATATTTATATCTATAACCTTGAGACGAAAGAGTTCAACAATGTAACGAACGATGTTTTTAGTGACTATCAACCGGCGTGGAGTTCGGATTCTGAAACCGTTTACTTTGTATCTCATCGCGGAGACCAGGTCCGGCTCAATAACGTAAAAAATACCTCCCGGCTGTTGATCGATGACGATCTTTACAGTTCAGACATTTACTCAGCTAAAGTTGGATCTTCCACCGCACAGCGACTTACCAAAACTCCGAATTGGAACGAAAAACAACCCGCAACAAGCCGAGATGGTAAACTGTTCTATATTTCTGACGAAAATGGTATCCCCAATGTTTATTTGATGGATTTGAATGACCGTACCTCGTCGCCTTTAACGAATCTCCAGACAGGGGTCATGCAAATGTCGATAAGCGCGGATGCAAGCCGTTTGGCCGTTAACTCTGTGAATGAAGGATTGCTTGATATCTTTATGATTCGTTCACCGCTTAGCCGTATCAAAGATAAAGCGTTGGAGCCTAATCACTGGGCACAGCGTCGGGCTGAAGAATCCGAAGGAGAACGGGTGCCCGCCACTCGGTATGTTCAGGAAATGCTGCTGGGAAATCCTATCAGTCAAACCAGTTTGACTGATGCGGTTGCTTCACGCGTAGACCCGACTCCGCAAGAAGCTATCGTCGATACGGTAGCCAGCGCTACAGAGCCCGATACTACAGGCCAAGAAGTTGAGAATCCGGATTCAGACAGCATTGATTTTCGAAATTACGTCTTCGATCCTTCAGTAGAAGAGGATACAGCTTTTGCAAACAAGTACCTGGATGAAGCTCAATTTGCACTGGAAGGGAATTTAACCGATGACGGAAGATTTATTCCTAAAGATTACCGCTTAAAGTTTAGCACGGATTTGATTTATGCCGGCGGTAATTTTTCGACTTCCTACGGCACGTATGGAATAACGCAAATTCAGTTTAGTGATCTGCTGGGTAATCACCAGATTTCGTTTGGAAGTAATCTGAATCTCGACCTGAGAAACAGTACATACTTCTTGCAGTATGCCTATTTAGAGAATCGAACCGATTGGCTATTTAGTTTCTTCCATAACTCCAATAATTTCCAGGACTTTTCGGGACAATTATACCGATTCCGGACCTATGGCGGGGCTGTAAATATGCGGTATCCGATTGATAAATTTCGCCGTTTGGATGCAGGAGTTTCTCTTCTCGAAATTGCTCAGGATTACAGTATTGCCTATGCAGATACCACCCAAAACGAAACGTCCACGCTGCTATATCCGCAGATTATCTATACCAGCGACAGAACATTGCAGGGATACACAGCGCCTCTTTCGGGCTCGCGTTATTCGATAAGTTTGACAGCCAGTCCGCCCGTTACCAACGAAACGCTCCACTTTGTTTCGCTGCTGGGAGATTACCGCAAATACTTTAACCTGGGATCCCGTTACTCATTTGCCGTTCGCGGATCGGGAGCCGCGTCTTTTGGCCGCGACTCACAGACATTTTTTATGGGCGGTATGCTGGGATGGATTAATCAGCAGTATT
>CAZYOD010000069.1:0-9980 GCA_964648635.1 uncultured Balneolaceae bacterium
AGTTCTTCATATCGCTTCATTATTTGTCCGAAATTCATGCTGTCAGGATTCATCCCCATCGGCACTTCTACCATCTCAAGATCCTGATTAGAAACAAAGTGATTCCCGGAAAACTGAACACCTTGCACCGTCAGGTTAGAGTCCCAGTAAAATCCGGCCATTACAGCCAGACCAAGTACGAGAGTCGCTCCCGCAATCCACGGCAGGGGACTGCTACTCTTTTCGGTATTTGTGTTTTTCTTTGTCATTGTAACTTTGAGATTCCGGATTTCAATGCTTCTACAAACTGTTCGCCATATTTGTAAATATCGCCGGCGCCCATGGTGATGATTACATCACCTGTTTCTATAATTTCCTCCAGCCGGCCGGGCAGTTCTGTTTTATCCTCTACATAATGCACTTGGCGATGGCCGTACTCTTTTGCCACGTCCGCAATCAGTTTGCCGTTTACCCCTTCGATGGGTTCTTCTCGCGAGGGATACACATCGGTGATCACGCAGACTTCCGCATCAAAAAACGAGAGCCCGAATTCTTTGTGCAGTTCCTGGGTTCGTGAATAAAGGTGTGGCTGAAAAACGGCCACAATGCGTCGGTCTTTCCAACCCTGTCGCGCGGCATTCAGTGTTGCCTGCACTTCGGTGGGATGGTGAGCATAATCATCAATGACCATCACAGAATCTTGTTCCGCTTTAAGCTGAAATCGGCGAAACACGCCTTCAAATCGTTCCAGGCCGGACTTTATATGTTCAAAATCGATATCCAGCTCGAGCCCAACGGCAACCGCCGCCAGCGCATTTTTTACATTGTGTTCACCCGGTGCTTTAAGTGTAATATTGCCAAGCTCTTCACCTTCATTGATGACGGTAAATGTGCTCGTAAAATGATCGATCTCAATGTCGACCGCCCGAACGCGAGCTTGGGGCGTCAGTCCATAAGTAATGGTACGGCGCTCAATAGATGGAATGATGCTTCGCACGTTCGAATCATCCAGGCACAGGACGACCGCACCATAAAAAGGTACCTTGTTGGCAAATTCGACAAATGCATCCTTTACATCATCCAAGTTGTCATAAATGTCCAGATGTTCTGCCTCGATATTGGTGATAACACCCAGCGAAGGTGTAAGTCTTAAAAATGTACGGTCAAACTCATCGGCTTCCACCACGATGATATCGCCTTTACCGACAACCGCATTTGTTTCCGAAAAACTATGCACCTTGCCGCCCACCATTATGGTCGGATCAAAAGCTCCGTCCTGTATAATATGGCCGATCATCGTCGTAGTGGTAGTTTTTCCGTGTGTTCCGGCTACGCCCACACCGTACTTCATGCGCATCAACTCGGCCAACATTTCGGCGCGCTTGATAACGGGAATTCCTTTTTCAAGGGCAGCTTTGGTTTCAATATTTTCTTCGGCTTTCACAGCGCTGGTGTACACAACCACGTCGGCGCCTTCAATGTTTTTCTCATCGTGACCAATGGCGATGTCAGCACCGAGTTCCTGCAGACGCTCTATGGTTTCCCCCATTTTGGCATCAGAGCCGGTGATGTCATACCCTTTTTGCAGCAGGATTTCTGCCATGCCGCTCATGCCAATCCCACCAATACCGACCATATGAATATGGCGGGTTCGTCCGAATATGGGTTGTGTTTGTATTTGCTTACTCATTAAATATTATTCATCATCTTTTGTCATTTCGAGCGCAGCGAGAAATCTTTGTTTCTCACTAACAGTCGAGATGACTGTTACGTAGTTTTATCTTTAGCCAGTTTTAACACTTCTGTTGCGATTGTTTGAGCAGCCTCTGGTCGTGCTAGCCGCTCCGCCTTTTCACTCATTTCATTCAGTCGCTGCTCATCTGATATAATTTCTTGAACTGTTTGCGCCAGCACTGATTTTAATTCATTATCCGCAATCAACTCCGCGGCACCTTCATCTACCATCGAGCGTGCGTTTTTTGTCTGATGATCACCCGCTACGTGAGGCGACGGAACCAGGATACTTGGATTGCCCGTAAGAGCCAGCTCCGAACAGGAGAGGGCTCCGGCGCGGCTGATTACTAAGTCAGCAACAGCATAAGCCGCCGGCATATCATGGATAAAATCTTTTAGCCGCAGGTGCTCAAAATTATCAGGTTTGACCTCCCAGCTTAATCGGTCGTAGTATCGTTTTCCGCATTGCCATATAATCTGCAGGTCTAGTCCATCATGGAGTGTTTTTATATGCTGTTGCATCGCTTCGTTAATGCTGCGAGCTCCGCCGCTCCCACCCAGCACAAGCAGTGTTCGTTTGCTGCTGTCAAATCCAAAAGTAGTATACGCCTTCTGGCGATCTGCCTGGGTTAATGACTTTCGCGTTGGATTTCCGGCTACGTTTGTACTGCCAACAGGGAAGTAGTGATCCGCATCTTTAAAAGCGATAAAGATTCGTTCGGCATCTCGTCCGAGAATTCTGTTTGTTACCCCGGGATAGCTGTTTTGCTCCTGTATAACTAACGGTATTCCCATTTTGGCGGCGATCCACCCAATAGGGCCGGAAGCATATCCGCCGCATGAGATGGCTACATCGGGATCGAAATTTCGTACAATTTTCATGCTCTGCACTAAGCTAGTTACCAGCTTGAGCGGGAACAGTAAATTTTTGAGCGTAAATCTGCGATGGAAACCGCTGATCCAGATGCTGGTGATATCGTAGCCGGCTTTTGATACGGCTTCCCACTCCATATGAGTCTTAGTACCCACAAATAGGATATCAACATCCGGAGATTCCTGCCGGAGTGCATCGGCAATGGCAATAGCCGGGTATACATGACCACCAGTGCCTCCGGCTGCTATGAGCACTTTTATCTTTTGGTTGCCCATAGCAGCGGAGCCTGGTCTGTCGTGTGATGATATGTTCTTTGCCGCGCTATGCATAAAAGACCAAACGCTTATTTTTACTGTGCTTTGAAATATTCATAAGGATGCCAATCATCAGTCCCGCAAACAGGATGCTGGTTCCTCCGTAACTCACAAAAGGCATCGGCAGACCGGTTACCGGAAGCAGTCCGCTGGCGACGCCGGCATTTATAAATCCATAAAGTACAATCGTAAGTGTGCAGCCGACGGCCATTAGCATGCCGATTGTATCGGGCGCATTCTTGGCAATTTTTCCGATGCCTCGGAATAAAATCAGGGTAAACAGGAAAATCAGGGATACCGAGCCGAGCAGTCCGTATTCTTCGGCGATGATTGCAAAAATAAAGTCGTTATAAGGTGCCGGTAGAAAATCGCGTTGTGTGCTTTTGCCAATACCTACACCAAAAATTTCGCCCTGGGCAATCGCAATGTGCGCCTGCTGGGCCTGGTATCCTTCGTCAATATTAAATTCTTTACTGTTGATATCGGTAATTTGATTTACATACTGATCAATCCGGCTTTGTCGCTCGGGCGATTGCCAGATAAGCAGCCCGGCACCCATGATGCCAATAAGCATAAGAGCACTTAACTGCATCATGCTGATTCGTCCTACAAACATTACTAACAGCGATAATCCCATCAGCAAGGCCGCACTGCTGAAATCTTCAATACCGATGAGTCCGCAGGTGATAACGACCCAAAACATGATCGGCATAAAGGCCCGTTTAAAATCTTTGATGTACTCTTGTTTTTTGTCGAGCAGCACGGATATATGAATGAGCAGGGCCAGGGAAGCAAACGATGCCGGTTGAAATGAAACCCCTCCAATCGTTAGTGATC
Organism: uncultured Balneolaceae bacterium; assembly: GCA_964648635.1. Lineage (GTDB taxonomy): Bacteria > Bacteroidota > Rhodothermia > Balneolales > Balneolaceae > Fodinibius. The sequence goes on from CAZYOD010000069.1 coordinate 3,739, forward strand.
TCCGCGCTCCAAATACCTCTTCGCCAAAGAAGAAAACAGCAACAAGCAACAGCCAGCTGATGATAACTCCCAATCGGCTGAATCTGGCCAGCAGATGATAATCCAACTTGGAGAAAATGAGCATGGCCAGAAATGCGATCCCCAGTTTCACGACGTGACCTACTACCAAACTGCCCGCCGTAGTATGTTTGGCTTCGGCGAAATAGGCGATAGAGGAATAGACCGCCAGGATACCGAAGATCATCAGGATGATTACCGATACGAGCAGTACACGATCGCTACCTTGTTTAGGTGTATCGATATCATCCGGGCTGGTGCCCAGAATCGATGATATATTTTTATTTGGCGTAGTGTATAGCATATTTAAGTGATCAGTTTGCAGCGAACAGTGAAGTAATCACCGGTCACTGTTAACTGTTAAAGTCGATTTACTGCTTTTTTAAATTCATTTCCTCGGTGTTTGTAGCTGTCGTACATATCAAATGAGGCGCAAGCCGGACTGAGCAGCACAATTTCGCCGCGCTTAGCCACATTTTTACCTTTCCGTACGGCCTCGTGCATTGATTCAGCAGTCTCAAAATTTGGTACTATGGACTTTAGCTGCTCCTCAATCATGGGACGTGCTTCTCCGAGAGCGATAATTGTATGCACTTTTTCCCGGATTTGATCCGCCAGTTCTGAATAGTCATTGCCTTTGTCACGTCCTCCCAAGATCAAAGTCATAGGAACGTCAAAGCTGTCGAGTGCATACCAAACGGCGTTGATGTTCGTCGCTTTGCTGTCGTTAATATATTTGACGCCGTCTACCGTGCGGAGATATTCCAGTCGGTGTTCCACACCTTCAAAGGTGCGCAGGCTTTCGCGAATAATATCGTTTTTTATTTCGGATGCCCGAGCGGCCAAAGCGGTAGCAAGACCGTTATTCAGGTTGTGTTTTCCGGAAAGATTGACATCACTTATCGGCATTAATACCTCTTCTTCTTTATTAAATTTGAGGATAATGTTTTGATTTCGAACAAAAGCCCCGTTGTCCTCCGGCTCCCGCTGATTCGAGAAGGCCAGAAGTCGTGGCGAATCGTCTTTTTTTTTAAGGAATTCTACATGTTCGGCGATGGTGGGATCATCATAATTATAGATGAACCAGTCGTCGCCGGTTTGATTTTCGGTAATGCGAAATTTTGATGCTGCATACTGTGAAAAATCGTTTTGGTATCGATCAAGATGATCCGGCGTAACATTCAGCAGCAAACTGACATGCGGACGAAATCTATCAATATGGTCAAGTTGAAAGCTGCTGACTTCCAAAAGGGCATCCTGGGTATTTTGGGATTCATCAACTTTATCTGAAAATGCATACCCGATATTTCCGGCTGTAATATGATCACGTTTTGCTTTGTTCCACGTGTGATCAAGCCAGTTGGTAACCGTGGTCTTGCCGTTACTGCCCGTGACGGCTACAATTGTACTTTTATTAAACCATCCGGCCACTTCCATTTCTGAGAAGACTTTTTTGCCGACTTCTAAATATTTCTGAACCAAAAGTGCTTCAGTCGGTACGCCCGGACTCAGCACAAGAAAATCTGCACCCTCTGCTTTATCGGTATGACCGTTTTCTTCAAAAGGAATTTTAAGCTCCTGCAGTTTAGACTTTGCAGACTCTGCAATGGCGCTGTTATCAGTCACAAATACATCTGCCCCTTTTCGCTTTAACAGCGAAGCGACGGCCAGCCCGCTGCGGGCGGCTCCAACAACAACGATATGTTTATTTGTCACTTCTCTCATCGTAGCTTAAGGGTTAACAGACTTAGGATTCCAAGGAGTAGGGCAATAATCCAGAATCGCACAACGATTTTGGGCTCGGAAAGACCCTTTTTTTCAAAATGATGGTGGATGGGGGTCATCAGGAAAACACGTTTGCCCTCCCCATTTTTGCGTTTGGTATACTTGAAGTAGGTGGTCTGGATAATGACCGAAACTGTTTCGACGAAAAAGACGCCGCAAATAATCGGAAGCAGCAATTCTTTGTGCAGCATAAGTGCGATTGCACCGAATGATCCGCCCAGGGCTAAGGAGCCCGTATCCCCCATAAAAACCGAAGCGGGATGTGTGTTGTACCACAGGAAACCCATACAAGCTCCAACAAGAGAAGCACAAAAGATAGTTAGTTCTCCTGCGCCGGGCAGGTACAGAATGTCAAGAAAATCGGAAAAGTCTGTTCGTCCGGAAACGTAGGCGAAGATGCCAAGAATCAGTCCTGCAATGGCAGAGGTCCCGGCGGCTAAGCCATCAAGCCCGTCGGTGAGGTTTGTGGCATTACTGACGGCTGTGATCACAAAAATCACGATTGGGATGTAGATAACCCATCCCAGTGCTTCCCCTAGAAATGCGTAATCAATATTCACATTTTTTAGAAACGGCACGGTCGATAGCGTGTTGAAATCCTGAAATTCGGGCCAGTAATAGAGCGTTAGCCCCAGCAGGAGACCGACGGTAATTTGCCCTGCTATCTTAAATTTGCCGCTAAGTCCTGTTTTATCCTGCTTTACCACCTTGATGTAATCATCAATAAATCCTACAACCCCTAGTATCAATGTGACCAGGATAATCATCCACGTATAGACGCTGTCCATCTTCATCCAAAATAGTGCAGGAATAAGGATTGCCAGCAGGATTATAATTCCACCCATCGTTGGGGTATGAGCTTTGCCAAGGTGAGTGTCCAGGCCAATATCTTCGCGGATGACTTCGCGGAGCTGCATTTTCTCCAGCCATTCAATAATACGTTTTCCGATCATTACGCTGATAAACAGCGCCATTGCAGCGGCTACGGCAGCGCGTGTAGTAATAAATTCGAAAGCCCCGAAGCCCGGCGGCTGATATGTAACTTCAAGCCAGTGCAAGAGTTCGTATATCATCCGCTCACCTCGTTTTTGGAGTTGTTGTTTGTGCGGTTCAATACTTTACGGGCGACTTTACGGTCATCAAAATCGCGACGTTCGCCTGCTATTTCCTGATAGGTTTCGTGGCCTTTTCCGGCTATTAAAATCATTGTATGAACGTCACCGGCTGAAACTGCTTTTATAATGGCTTCTTCGCGATCAGTAATACGTTCTATGTCTATGGGATTGCTAAATCCGGCCATAATTTCATCAATGATGGCATCGGGGTCTTCGTCCCGGGGGTTGTCTGAGGTGACTGTGACTTTATCCCCAAATTGCTCAGCAATCTGTGCCATCTTGGGACGCTTTGTCTTGTCTCGATTTCCGCCGCATCCAAAAACAATATGAAGTGTTTGATTCTCTTTTTTGATGTCGGCAAGGGTAGAGGCTACATTTTGCAAAGCATCGGGGGTATGAGCATAGTCAACGAGCACTACGGGGTTTCCACTTGTTCCCGATCCCTCAACTCGTTCAAGGCGTCCCGGTGCTCCGGGTGCGTCTTCCAGGGCTTTAGCAATTTCTTTTTCGTCATAGCCTAACTCGCGGCAGATCAAAAATGCTTGTGTTATGTTGTAAGCGTTAAATGTGCCTACCAGTGTGTTCTCAATCATTATCTTGCCGATGCGGATCACGAGTCCATTAATAGAATTTGACAGGACCTGACATTCGGTTTTGAGAGCTTCTTTAAAACTGAAATCCACAACCTGAGCCTCACAATCCATACTCATCGTCTTGGCGTGATCGTCATCGCCATTAATAACTGCCCTTGCATCGGGACGGAGGTTATCAAAAAGTTGTTTTTTGGATTTCGCGTAAGCTTTTAAATTCTCGTGATAATCCAGGTGGTCGTGACTTAAATTTGTAAATGCCGCGATGTCAAAATCTATGCCTGCTACCCGCTGCTGATCAAGGGCATGAGAAGAAACTTCCATTACTAAATGCGTAGAGCCTGCTTCTACCATTTTTGACATATCCGCCGCTAACTCAATAGGGTCAGAGGTGGTAAGCGTGCTTTCAAGTTCTTTATCACCGATACGTTTAGCGACTGTACCCAACAGTGATGTTTTGGCTCCCAGTTTTTGGAGCACCTGATAAGTCAGCGTAGCGACAGTCGTTTTGCCGTTTGTGCCGGTAATACCGATTACCTTTAATTTTTTAGCTGGCTTACCTTCAAAAGCTTGTGCCAGGGGACCAACCAGTGATCGGGTATTAGCTACATGAACCACACAAACATCGTTGTCGGTATAGGGTTTTTCACTGATGATTACGGATGCCCCATTAACAACAGCTTGCTCGATAAAGTCATGCCCATCAGCCTGAAATCCGCGTATCGCAATAAAAACCGACCCCTCTTCTACCTTGCGCGAATCTTGCGTAAGCACACCGATAGTATTCGGCTCCGGTCCGGAGACGTCGATCGGATTGCAAAGCGATATGAGTTCGTTAAAGTTCAAGTTGTTTATTTTGCAGTCAGTGTTTCTAATGCTTTAGATTTTCCGCGGATTGTCACAGGCCGGCCTTTTTTCATCAGGTCACCGGGGTTCGGAAATTGCCTGCCCACAGTACCCGAGCCGATCATATTAACTTCAAAGCCACGGCTGTTGATCAGAACTGTTGCCTTTCGCATGCTCATACCTTGTACATCGGGGATAACGGAATATCCCTTCTGCAGTTCTGAGGTATCCGTGATTGCAATAGCATGCGATAGCGTAAGGCTAATTTTATCGTTGGGCGTCAATTCCGTTCCTGCATCAGGTGATTGGTTTGTTATCCAGTCTCCGTTGCCTTTCCATTTGTAAGCCAGTCTCTGCTTTTCAAGTAAAACTTCGGCTTCTTTTTTTGTTAGTCCTTCTAAATCAGGAGTATGAGCCCAGTTTTCATTTTCTGATTCACTTTCGATAATCTGTTTCTCAATTTCGTTATCAAGCCCGGCGATCCGCTTGGCGGTTTCCCGGAAAATAGGTCCCGCCGTAATGCCGCCATAGGGGGGATAGGTATCGGGATCATCCAGTACGATCAGACAAACGTATTTTGGATCCTCTGATGGGAAAAACCCCACGAAAGACGAACGGTACTCATTACGGTAACTGCCTTCGATATATTTTTGAGCGGTTCCGGTTTTGCCGGAAATTGAAAGTCCGTCAACTTTGGCAAGTTCGGCCGTACCCGAATCCGAAACCACATCCCTAAAAATAGGAAGTAGCTTATCTATGGTAGATTTTTTAGCAATCTGTCGAACGGTGACATCGCTGTGCTGCCACGCGGTATTTTCTTTGTTGTCTGTGATTTTTTCTACCAGATAAGGTCGCATCATTTTCCCTCCGTTTGCAAAAGCAGCATAAGCCTGGGCAAGTTGAATGGGTGTTGTCTGTAATTCGTAGCCAATGGACATCCATGGTAGTGAAACCCGACTCCATTCATAAGGTTTCGGCAGCCTGCCGGTTTCTTCATTCGGCAGATCAATATTCGTCGGCGTCCCGAAGCCCAGGTTGCGGGCATATTGGTAGAAAGCATCTCGAGAAAGTCGCATAGCAATTCGTGCCGTTGCTATATTCGAGGACTTCTGAATAACCTGCGGAAATGTGAGTGTGCCCAAGGGATCGTGATCGCGCATCCATTGTCCGTGGATTAGCGTTTTTCCGTCTTCGGGCGTTTCAAAAAGCTCGTCAAACTGAACCTTTTGCTGTTCGACAGCCGCAATTGCAGTGACGAGTTTAAAAGTAGAGCCGGGCTCGATCATATCCGAGATCGCAAAGTTCCTGCGGTTCTCATTGTCAAGGGAGGCAGGATAATTGGGATTGAATGTGGGATAATTAGCCATTGCTTTAATGGCTCCTGTTTGGGGATCCATGACAATGGCAGAACCATAGGAGGATCTGGTACGCTCAATCCCGGCTTTAAGTTCGTCTTCTAAAATTGCTTGAATATGAGAATCAATAGTTGTGTGGATGGAATAACCTTGCCGCGGCAGTTTTTTAGGGGCCCCCACGTACGCAAAAATTCGACCATTTCGGTCGCGCCGCACCTGCTGAACCCCATTCTCACCGCTTAGGTCAGCGTCAAACTTTTTTTCAATGCCGGTCATTCCTTTGATTTGATGATTGACAAATCCAAGGGAATGAGCCGCCAGCGTTCCAAAATTGTATCTCCGCTGATATTTTTCTTCGAGGATTAATCCGCGGATATCAAGCTGTTGGAGCGCTTCATGGGCTTCATTATCTACGTTTGTGTCCAGTACGACATACCGTGAGCGGCTGGGGGCAGAGTTGATTTTCTGTAAATACTCGTTGGCCGATGTGGAAG
>CAZYOD010000070.1:0-6252 GCA_964648635.1 uncultured Balneolaceae bacterium
GGAAGAAAATTGTTGCAGTTTACCCTCGGCAAAGAGCACTTGGTCAAAACAATGGGCACGACCTATGCCGAAGACCGCATCTGGAACAAAGAATATGCTTTACAGGGAGCATTGGCATTAGGATCTTTTGTAGAACACTGTATGGTCTATGACCTGTTTAACAAGGTACAATGCCCCATCTTTGCCGGTTACTATTACAAAAATATGCAGGACCGAGATAAACTGGTATCTGTTTCGGCTATTAAAAAACTAAAAGAGAGGTTGGGAACTCGCACAGAATGGATGCGATTTATAAATTTTCCCGACGCGCAAAATCACGTTATTTGTAGCGGATTACTCTCTAAAGCCGTCCCCCGGGTGATAGAAAGCACGAAATCATTTTTAAAAGACCTTGGCTCACATACAACTAGAGAAATGACGTAAATCAGACGGTATCCTGATCAATTATTAAAATTTCTTAAAGATTTTTTTGTGCAAAAGTGCATAATTAACGTATATTTAAATGCGCTCAAGTAGCGTCTCTCTTGATGAATAGTCAGGGCCTCACACCTGAAACGTGTGAGGCCTTATCTTTTTGAATCTTTAGCCTTCCTTTTCCGTAAGCCCCTATTCTCTTAAATAAGCACCCTAAAATTTACGGCTTAGCTAACACCGTACAAAATTCGGGCTTTAATCCATTTTTGCATACCATGTTCGTAAATTTTTTTATGTTTAAGCGTTTATTCCATCAGGGAAAAGTCTTCTAATAACAAATCCGCTGTAATGAAAAATTTTAAAATCAATCACAGACAAGTTCAGTCTTACGACGTCTTGGAATTAAGTGGCGAACTGGATGCTCATACAGCCTCCCAACTGGAGAATTCACTTAAAAGCTTAATTGACAAGGAGAAACATCAAATCATTGTAAATTGTCAGGACCTCGATTATATCGCCAGTGCAGGACTAGGCGTTTTTATGGCTTATATCGAAGATGTTCGATCTTTGGGGGGAGACATTAAACTCACTAACATGAATTCTAAGGTGTATAATGTATTTGATCTGTTAGGATTTCCTACTCTGTATGACATCCTGCAGGAGGAGACTGATGCTATCGAAAAGTTTGAAACCGACGAAACCGAATAAATACTGCCTTGTCAAAATCAACGACAACATATAGCATATCCGTTCAAGCTTCTACGAAGCATTTGGCAGAAGTTCGGGATTTCGTTGCGAAGCATGCTTCAGAGTTCGGATTTAAACAACAAGATGTGGCCGATATCCGTCTGGCTGTTGATGAAGCCTATACCAATATCATTAAGCATGCCTATAAAAATGACGAACATAAGTCAGTTGATATCGAATTAGGTTATAACAGTAACAAGTTTTGGATCTCATTGCTCGATACCGGAGATACTTTTGATCCCAAAAAGTACAGCAAACCTGATGTCCGAAAAAAAATCAAAGAGAAAAAGCGAGGCGGTGTAGGGGTGTATCTTATTAAAAGACTGATGGATGATGTGGAATATCATACAGAAGGTTCGGTAAATGAAATTCGGATGACCAAAAACAAGTAACATTTTGAGCAGCTCTTCCACCCAACAAAACGATCGCCATTCCCGGTTTGAGCTCAAAACCTTGCTGGAAACCTCTCGTATGTTGATTGAGTCGCAAGACATGGATTTTGTGCTCAACAACCTCTTGCTGATTACCATGGGAAAATTGATGGTAAGTCGCGGTATGGTTCTTATCTATCAGCCGGGCACTAAAACATATCTCGTCTCGAAATCTAAAGGTCGAAATTCCATCACCGAGGGTCAATCACTTAACCTTGAATGGGATGAGAGTCTTAAAGACCAATCTGTTATACACTGCGGTCCTGATGGTCTGGATATACCGGGAGTATTTGAAGGTGATGACCACTGTACCTTATTCAATCTGCGTACCAGCAATAATCACATCGGCTATTTATATCTGGGACCTAAGGGTAATAAGCAGTCGTTGAGCCAGCGCGAAGTTGATTTTGTAGAAAGCCTGACTATTATATCTTCGGTTGCCATTGCCAACTCCAGAATGTTTACAGAGTTGAGACGCATCAACCGAATGCTGGACAAAAAGGTATATGAATTAAACACCCTGTTTGACCTCAGCAAGGATTTTAACATCATGGTGGATCGCGAGGAGATCGTCCGCGTTTTTAAATTTGCCATGTTGGGACAGATGCTGATCCGGAAGTTCTTTTTTGTTCTGGATAATGACGGGAAACGCGAAATGGTTGCAACCAGCGGCATTCAGGGTACACTATCCAAAAAAGATACCGAAAAGCTGTTTAATCTCGATAATGACCTTGTTGAGGTGGATGAGAAGCTGGCTGAGGATCTACCCTTTCTGAAAAAAAATGAAATAGAAGCTGTGATCGGCCTCCACTTCCAAAGCGAGAAAATTGCGCTGGTCGGGGTTGGATCAAGAGCCAACGAAGAAGAATATTCGACCTCCGATTATAACTTCCTCCGTTCTTTAGGTAATCTCGCTGTTCTGTCTATCCAAAAAACATTCTTGCTGGAAGAGCGCATTGAAAAAGAACGAATAGAAGAAGAGTTGGATATTGCCAAGAGTATTCAGCAAGGACTTTTACCTGATCCCATTCCCGAATGTGAAAAGCTGGACATTGCGGCTAAAACTATTTCATCACATCAGGTTGGGGGCGACTATTTTGATATCCTTGAAGCCCCCGGCAAGCGTCTGCTGCTTGCTATCGGCGACGTTACCGGAAAAGGCATTCCTGCTGCTCTGTTAATGGCTAACCTGCAGGCGATGTTGCACGTTCTCCTGCCTATTGATATATCACTAAGTGATGCCTCGTCCCAGGTAAACAATATTATTTACCGGAATACCCCCAGTGATAAATTTATCACTTTCTTTTGGGGGCTATTTAATCCTGACAATTCAGAGTTTCGTTATGTTAACGCCGGTCATAATCCTCCCATCTGGTTAAAAAATGGCGAAGATGAGATTGAAGAACTCGAAGAAGGAGGACTTATTCTCGGTGCCATGCCAACAATGAGCCCGTACAAAGAACAAACCATCAGTTTGGCAACGGATGATTTATTAGTCTTCTACACCGACGGTGTAACCGAAGCCATGAACAAGGAAGAAACCGAAGAGTTTGGCGAAGAACGTTTGCTTAGCTGTATTAAGAAAAACAGGAATAAATCAGCAAATGAAATTCAACAGGCTATAGTTAATAACGTACGAGCTTTCTCTCCCGATATGCAGTCCGACGACATCACACTTATCGTTGTAAAGGTTAATTAAATAGCCCCAACACGCCCGGACCGGTACCAGGCCCATTGCGTTCATTTAGAGTGAGGACACTTTTATACGTCTGATAACGATTTTTGATCTCCTTAACATATCGAACAGTTTCAATACCACGGCAAAACCCATAGCGCGCATCTTTATAATATTTTCGATGCATAAGTTTCAGCAGGGCATCAGCCACATTTTCCCATTTGTTGGGATCTTTATTTTGATCGATCGCCAACCTGCGTGCATCGGCGACATGTCCCTGTCCGGCATTGTAAGCAGCCAAGGCAAATGACCATTTATTGGTGCGATCCATATAAGAATAATGCTCCAGGTGTTCTTTTATGATGCGGACACCTTCTCTCACATTAATCTCTTCATCATATAAATCTTCGTCTGATATTTCCGAGAAACGAGGCATCACCTGCATTAATCCAATTGCTCCGGCCCAGCTTTTAGATCGGGGATTGAATTTCGTTTCCTGGGCAACAATCGAAGCCACCAACAGCCAATCAACCCCTGCAGAATCAGCCACTTCTTTAATCAAATCGTCATAAGGTGAAATAAACCCCATCCCTTCTTCCGTTGTTTCCGGATTATAATAATCCGCAATCTGGGGTCCGGACTCAAAATACCGTTTCCTTAACACGTTAAGAAACGTAGATCGCTTGGGTGTATCTCCCTGCTTGCCGAAACGAAAATGACCATATAAGAAACGATTCAGCTGAGTTTCCAGTGCCGGAGCGTTTTTTCGGATTGCCCAAGCAATTGTGTCACTCTCAGCAATTACCGGCCCCTTTTTAAGCCCCTGCATATACTTGTTGGAAGCTTGAAAAATGTTGTCGTCGGCAACTGTGGCTGAATATGAATTATTAGCAACTTCGAATAGCAGCGACTCGGTATCTTTTGTATTTGAAACCAAATGTGTGGCCAGGTTTAATCCTTCCTGCTGTAGTTTCTGGAGGCGATAATAGTACGAACTGTTTCGGCGTACGGTTATGGGGATTCCTTCATCCGCAACTCCTTCGATGGATTGCGGGGGATTTTGAATCTCATCTGAAAACACCAGTACCTGGTTCACTATATTATAGGGACGCGTAAACTTCACATACTTCTTACGCTCTGCAGTTGCCGTATAATTGGCAGCAATTAAATCTCCCTTTCCACTATTCAGTAGATCATAAGGATTTTCATTAGGTCCTATCACCACCACTTCTAAGGCAAGGTCGTGCTCGTCGGCAAACTCGTTAACAAGTTCGTACTCAAATCCCCATTCAAGACCCTGATGTAAGAAATAAGTGTTTGAGCTATAGCGGGTGATCATACGCAAGGTGCCGCTACGTTTGATATCATCAAAATCCCGCTCAACAGGTTCTGTTACGGATACATCGAGCCCATTATCGTTGCTGGATTGTATAAATTGATCAACATCATTTTTATTGATGCAGGCCGTGCACATCAGCGATATAGAAATTACCCCGATAGCAGTTACACAAAATCTTGATGGAATTGTCTTTAATTTTTGCATGATGCAAAATATTGATTACAACAGAAACTTTATGCAAATGAAGTAAGCCTGTAAACGTTTATTTTTTTAACTACTGCAAGATACCCCAAAATTCTTGGCAATACAGCATTTACAAAATTTTCTAATATTCATTAATAAAGTTTACTCTCTTCTCTGCTAAAGCAAATTCCAACCTTTTTACAAATGAGCACGAATAGAAACACTAATATTTCTTCCTGCTGCACTAATTCCCGAAGAATATGGACGATAGTGTTGATCAAAAATATTTTCGACCCCTGCATTTAGCTGCAGTTCTTCATTGAACCGGTAGGATGTTTTGAGATTCAGCGTTGCCCATGAAGGAGTTCCTTCGGAAGTATAAAGATGGGTTTTACTGCGTTCTGAAGGAGAGAAATCCGAAATATCTTTTTTGCCGTTAAACTCTGTAGAGACCTCAACTTTTATTGGTTCTACATTATAGGCTAACGAAGCTTTCCCAAACAAAGGAGCCACATGGCGGAGCGGTTCCTCATTAGATTGATCGCGTCCTTCGGTATATGTCAGCTGGGAATCGAACATAAAAGCGGAACTAAGTTCGGCCGAAAATCCAACACTGGCCCCATAAATATAAGCCCGGCCTGCATTCACCACTGCTTCTACCCTGCTCATACTGCCATCATACATGATGGAATCTTGGCCATTGAACTGAAAATCGCGCCGTACTAACGCATCTCTCAACCATGTATAATAGGTGTTGACTTCCAGACGAGCCATATCCCCAAAATCCTTAATAACGGTAAAATCCAGGTTGTAGGAATGCTCAGAGTCAAGATCCGCATTGGGCACAACAACAGTTCCGGGCTCTGAATCGAACACTTTGGCAGCATCATCTACATTGGGCGCGCGGAAACCCGTTGAACCGTTAATATTAAACTGTAGATTTTCTTGAGGCTGATAGATAAATCCCATACTGCCACTGAGAGCCCCGGTATTGAGCTCGATTTTATCAAAAGGAAAATCGTAAGAGTCACTACTGAAACGCGCATCCAACAAAATATGGCTGTAACGTGCACCGACCACTGCCGTAAAGTCTGATGATAAATCCTGCTGGTATTTAGCATAACCGGCCCACTGCCAATAGTCACTCCCTTGATCAGGATAACGAGTGGCAGTCGAAGTTTGAGCTCCGGTTTCTATATTCTTTATGTAGGCTTCCGAATCTACATAGTTATAAATACCTTCTAAACCATAATAGAACTCTTTATCACTGCCCCACATTTTATCAAAATCAAGATTGGCCATGTAGACATCCACGTTCTCTTCGCGATTACGCAATTCCACATCCTGGAAATCCCGATCATTCCGGCTTTCCTCGAACCACTGTTGCGTAAAGGTCGCGGTAACTTTATCAAATAAGTCAGCCTCGGCAAAGTATTCGATATCCAGCTTGTTCATCATCCAAA
>CAZYOD010000070.1:6352-9973 GCA_964648635.1 uncultured Balneolaceae bacterium
GCATCACGTCCGTCGCGCCGGATGATATATTCCGTCCGTTTTCCAAAATCAGGGAACTCCTCGTAGTAATTTCCGCCGGCTCTCAGATCCCCAAAATCACTGTAGGTAACACTGGATAGCATTCCCCATTTTTCGTAGCCTAGGCCGGCATCTGCATGAAGCGTACGTTCATGGTTGGCTGAACTGTACCGCGCCATCGCATTCACTTCCATCACAGAAGAATCCCCATCAAAAGACAGCGTTGGCTTTTTAGTTTGAAAATTCATCACTCCGCCCAAGGCATCGCTACCGTAAATTATAGATCCCGGTCCAAAAAGCACCTCAGTATTTTCAACAGCATGGGCATCAACGGAGATTACGTTTTGAAGATTGCCGCTGCGAAATATGGCGTTGTTCATTCGAATACCATCAACTGCCAGTAAAACGGAATTTGCTGCAAACCCCCTAATCATCGGACTCCCGCCGCCCATCTGACTCTTTTGCACAAATACTTTCCCTGAATTTTGAAGAAGATCTGCGGAAGTCTGGGGATTGCTGAATAGAACCTGCTCACGGCTTATCTGTGAAATTCGCTGAGGAATTTCCGAAGCATCCTGGCGACGCCTGCTGGCGGACACAAAGATATCGTTCATAGTAACCGACCGTTCTGCCAGCTTTATTTCATAATCGCGTTCCTGAATTTGGAGATAGGTCAACACCAGATCTTTATATGCGGGATGTTGCAAGCTCAGCGTATCATCAGTCGCGAATTTTTTTAAGCTTGCGGATCCTTCAGCATCCGTCGATGTCATTTTATTTTTCCCATTATTCACGATATAGACATTGGGGACGGGCTCTAACGTGGTTTCATTTATTACTTTAACCTCCTGAGCAAACAAGGGCTGCATACTGATTATGAAGAAAAAACCAAATAACCATGCACGATATATCATCTTCTGTAAACTTCAGTTCGTTTTTATTTGTTGATTGTAGAAATATTAGACGCGGAAAAAAATACTATGATCATGCTATATCATAGCCGAGCACTAGGAGGTCATTGTTGTTTTACGTCTCCAAGTCAGCCCCACACCAATTAGAATAATACTCATAGCTATAATTGAAGTGAGCGGTGGCATCTCGGCAAACAGGAAAAAAGCCAGCACCGAAGCTAATAATGGTTCAACTAAAATAAGCGTTGATAATAAGGTGGGAGACACATACTTAACGGCGAAATTCATAGAACCGTGACCCAATATCTGCGGTCCAAATGCTAGCCCTGCCCCCGCCCAAACTCCAATGGTTGAAATATTGAGCAGATTCTTTCCGGCAGCTACAGCTATCATAATACAGGCCGCGGCCGCATAAAAGTATACAGGAAAAACATAGTCTATCCAGTCTCTTTTTTTGCGGATTTCCTGTCCGATAAGCAGATATACTACAAATATCACGGCGGCCGTCAAAGCCAGAAAATTACCAAACAGGGGATCAGCAAAATCTTGTTCGATCTGGCTGTCCGAAATTCCCAGAAATACCGATCCGACAAAAGCCAGAAACACACCAATCCAAGTTGTAGCGGCGAATCCGCGTTTAAACCAGAATCGCTCAACCAAAATCATAAGAATTGGATGAATGGTAACCAGTACTGAGGCTGAAGCTACCGAAGTGTAATAGAGTGAGGCAATCCAGCAGGTAAAATGCAAGCCGAGACAAACACCGGATAATATAATCCACCAATGCTCCCTGTTCTTACCTTCACGCGGACGAGTGTTGCGTAACCACACCCAAAAGGGCAACAGCATAACAGCTGCAAATGCGGTCCGATAAACGACCAGTACTAATGGGGAGGTGTCCGCGGCAAAGCGTACCAGAATGGGAGCAAACCCAAAAGCCGTTAAGCCAACCAGTAATGCTGCCAGTACTTTAACTTTCGGATAATCGTCCGCCATAAGAAATAACGTAAATTCGGCTTAGCTTAGCGGATACGATCCATCGACTTAACCAGCTCGATATCGTCTTTGATCTTTTTGCGAGCATAGAGTTGAGAGACTAAAGCAAGGAAAAGCAATCCCAGACCAATAGTCTCATCCCATAAAAATATTCCGAAACCACCCAGCGAAATGTAGATACCGAATCCATAACCTAAAGCTATAATCTGAATGATTAGCAACCGGCTTACCCAACGCAGCTGATTATTTCGATTATTGTAGAGAAACACAGATCCCAAAGACCCAAGTGAGGCAATCGTTACAATCACAGCAAAACCGATACCGATCCAGGCAAGTGGATCTTGCATAGCATGCCTGTAGAGAGCATTGAAAAATACGCTGCCGTCTAGAGCGAAAGCCAGAAAAAGGAAAATCGTTTGTGTCCGTTGAATCACAGTGTAAAGCTAAATTTGTTGTAGATTTGTGGATTGACTAAGATACAATTTTTAACAGAGCCGGTCATCCTAAAGTTACACATAAAGATACTGCTCATTTAAAGCTACAATAATAATCTTTTCCCCTTTCCCTGCTAAGTGAATTCCACAGAGAAAGACAATCCGGGTAGATTATTTGGATTTATACGCAAACACTTATAGAAGTAATATTTCTCCAGAGAGAATTGCACAACACGTTTCCATACAACCTGTGAATAAACTATTACTCATTTTCATTCTTCTACTTTTGTTACATATTAATCAATTATGTTATTGAAGACTTAATTTCATAAACAAGTCACTATAATATTCGTGATTGTTCTTTTTTATGGATAAGAATAAGAACTATACTGACCAAGAAAAACAGCGGCTAAGAGAGCTGCTGCGGTATAATATCCTTGATACGCCTGACGAACAAGAGTTCGATGATCTCACCAAAGTAGCTGCCTATCTCTGCGATGTACAGTATGCTCACATCCACTTTTTAGATCATGATCGGCAATGGTCAAAATCACGCCATGGTTGGGATATAAAAGAGATACCTCGTGAAAAGAGTATCTGCAACTATACTATCCAGCGGGACAAATACTTGGTTATCAATGATCTCAACGAAGACTCACGTTTTAAGAATCTTGATTATGTGAAAGATAAAAGCGTACAGTTTTATGCCGGGGTTGTTTTAAAAAGTAATGGATATAATCTGGGTACTCTTTGTGTTTTCGGAAATAAACCCAAGAAGCTTACTGACCAGCAGTTGGAATCACTGCAAATTCTGGGAAATGAAGTAGAGGCTCAGTTGGAGCTGCGACTGAAACGGGAAGAACTCATCAATGAACATACAAAGTTAAAGAAGAAAACAATATTTCTTCAAAATTCAACGGACCTCAGGCTTATTCTTGACCCGATGACACTAGCCATTGAAGAAATTAATGAAGAAGCTGAAGAACTTCTTGGTTACAAATCCGAAGACATTCTGGAGACTCCCTTGACTGATTACCTCTGGCCGGAAGAGGTCGGAACTGAGCTGGAACGATGGAAAAGAAACGAATCGGACCAACAATTTTCCTCAGAAACAATTATAAAAACCCACCAAGGTGAATCCTTCTGGTTTCAGATAACAATTACTAAAGAGTTGAATAAATATTATGTCACCGGTCGAAATGTTACTCGTCGCAAACGATCAGAACAGCGTTTTCTCAAACAAGCAAAGCTTACCGAAAATA
>CAZYOD010000071.1:0-9939 GCA_964648635.1 uncultured Balneolaceae bacterium
CACCGGGAAGGATGAAGTTTTTCAGCGGTTCGAGATCTTCTTCAAGATTATCAATAGCATCTTCCAAAAATATAATGTCATTATCACTGATGCGATTGATGCGTGTCTTTGAAGACGGAGGGGTGGCCAGGTCTGCTCCCAGAATAAATAACAGTTCCTGAACTTTGTGTAGATATTGCCGACCAGTTTCAGAAATGTTATAACTGGCCGCCAATCCCACAAAAGAATTAAGCTCATCCACATTGCCGTATGCTTCAATACGTTCTGCAGATTTAGAAACACGCTGCCCGCCGAATAGTGAAGTTTCTCCCGAGTCGCCTTTCTTGGTGTAAATCTTCATAGCAAATTTGGTAGTAATGTTAGAGAAATTAAGGTACGGAGTCAGCGGCACAGTTTCAGCTAAAACATTATAAACCCATGGTTACAAAACTGTTGCCTGTCGGTTCCGTTTTGATGTCGTGGTGCTGAAGCTGATCTAAAGCCGAAGCGAATGCATCGGCCTGTCGTGACCGGCAGGCGATCTCAAGCGTGATATTTTCCAGATATTTTGCTGTTATCTCTTTTAGATCGAACCGGTTTTTAAGCTGATCAATTGTGGCTTGTTGAGAATAGGGGTATTCTATCCGGTAATTTTGAGTGGGAATAAGTGTGACAAATGTAGCTTGCTCAAGACAATTTGTTGCGGATTGTCCGTAAGCCTGAATAAGCCCTGATTTTCCCAGCTTTGTCCCTCCGTAATATCGCACCACCACGCATCCGCAGTTCACGGCTTCAAACGATTTTAACTGATTTAAAATGGGAAGACCCGCCGTGCCGCTTGGCTCACCGTCGTCTTGTGCAAACTCTTCAATTTTTACGGGATTGATCCGCCGCCCGTAACAATGATGCGTAGCATCGGGGTAAGTCGATTTTATCTCTTCGAGCTTTTGATCAAACTCTTCGGTCGAAGAGGCCGGAAATAAATACCCAATAAACTTTGATCCTTTTTCTCGAAAGGAGGTACGAGTTTGATCGGTGATGGTTTTCAAAAGAATCTTTTAAAATATGAAAAATTGATTATTCCACTTCTAAAACTAAGAACTTTGCAGCCAATTAACAGGGCGTTGCATTACTAATTTAGAATATTTCTGAATAGTATTAATGGTTCTTAAAGTGGTTTATGAACCTTGCCTTTTTACGCATTTCCCCACATCTTCAACCCCATTGGACGAGAGTCCTTACGTTGGCGTTTTTACAACGACTAAACAAAAGATTTAACTATTAGTATTTACAATGCCATCACTTCTCAAAGTTCTTAAATCGCAAGTTGGCCGAAAAATCTTAACAGCAGTTACCGGGATCGGCCTGATCTTATTTCTTATCGGTCACGTGCTTGGGAATCTGACTATTTTTGGCGGCGAACAGGCGTTTAACCAATACACTTACGTATTGGAGAATCTCGGTTGGATTCTATATCTGTTGGAAGCAATCATTGCGATCGGTTTTCTGCTACATGCTTATGTGGGGATCTCAATTTGGTGGAACCGTCGCAAGGCCCGTCCGGAAGGATATGAGAAGTATCAAAGCCGGGGTGGTCCGAGTCACAACACGTGGGCTTCGCGATCCATGATTTTTACCGGCATTGTATTGTTTGTTTTCCTGATCATCCATCTCGATACCTTTAAGTTTGGCGAAACGGCTACGATAATGCTCGATGGAAATGAGGCCCGAGATTTAAAGGCTTTGGTCATCGAAAAGTTTCAAAGTCCGCTCTATGCTTTTGGATATACAGCCGTGATGTTATTGTTGGGATTCCATCTGAGCCACGGTTTCTGGAGTGCTTTTACATCCCTGACAATGAAACACAATCGTTTTTCAGGAATTATTTATAGTGTGGGAATCATCTTGGCAATCCTGTTGGCAGTCGGATTTATCTTTATTCCGCTGTACATTTATTTTACCGGCGGACAAGGAGTATTACTTTAAGAAATTGCATTTATAGATAGAACGAATAACAGACTTTAGCTATTGAATCGCGTGAATCAGTTTCATTCGCGTTCCATAAATTATTAACAATCTTGTTATGAACTTAGACTCAAAAGTCCCTTCCGGACCGCTGAAAGATAAATGGTCCAAGCATTTAAACGATATAAAACTGGTTGCGCCCAACAATAAGCGAAAGCACGATATTATTGTTGTCGGTACCGGCCTGGCCGGGGGATCAGCTGCCGCAAGTTTAGCGGAGCTGGGTTACAATGTAAAAAGCTTTTGCATCCAGGATTCAGCGCGGCGCGCTCACAGTATTGCTGCCCAGGGAGGTATTAATGCCGCAAAAAATTATCCCAATGATGGGGACACCATTTGGCGGCTGTTTTATGATACTATTAAAGGTGGCGATTATCGTTCCCGCGAATCTAATACATACCGGCTGGCACAGATTTCCAATGAAATAATTGATCAGGCGGTAGCACAAGGCGTGCCATTTGCGCGTGAATACGGCGGCTTGCTGGCCAACCGATCGTTTGGCGGGGCACAGGTTTCCCGAACGTTTTATGCAAGGGGACAAACGGGACAGCAGCTGTTGCTTGGTGCTTATCAGGCAATGATGCGTCAGGTGCATGAGGGTAAAATTGAAATGCACACCCGCCACGAGATGCTGGATGTAGTGATTATTGATGGCAAAGCGCGCGGTATCGTGACCCGTGACCTTGTGTCAGGTGAAATTCAGCGCTGGATGGCTGATGCGGTTGTACTGGCCAGCGGTGGATACGGCAATGCTTTTTATTTGTCTACCAATGCTAAGAATTCGAATGTGACGGCGGCATGGCGATGTCACAAACGCGGAGCGGCTTTTGCCAATCCCTGCTATGTGCAGATTCATCCGACTTGTATTCCCGTTTCCGGGGATTATCAATCCAAGCTAACGCTGATGAGTGAGAGCCTTCGTAATGACGGACGCGTTTGGGTGCCAAAAGATAAGAACGACGATCGTCATCCGAATGATATTCCCGAAGATGAACGCTACTACTATCTGGAAGAGAAATATCCCGCCTTCGGAAATCTTGTGCCGCGCGATGTGGCATCCCGTAATGCAAAGATTGTTTGTGATGAGGGTATGGGCGTTGGTGCTACGGGCCGAGCCGTATATCTGGATTTCCGTGATGCTATCAAACGGGAAGGGAAACAGGCAATCTCTGAGAAGTACGGCAACCTCTTTGAGATGTACCAAAATATTACGGATGATAATCCCTATGAGGAGCCCATGCGCATTTTCCCGGCCGTGCATTATACAATGGGCGGGCTCTGGGTTGACTATAATTTGATGAGCAACATTCCCGGGTTGTTTGTAGCGGGTGAAGCAAACTTCTCTGATCACGGTGCAAACAGACTGGGAGCGAGCGCTCTTATGCAGGGGCTTTCGGATGGATATTTCATCATCCCTTATACGGTAGGAAATTATATTGCCGGAACTGAGCTGGATGAGGTCAGCAAAGATCACGAGGCATTTGATGAGGCTGCCACAAATGCACAAGCTCAGATTGATAAATTGTTTGAGGTTGATGGTGATAAAAGTGTTATCGAATTCCACCGCGAACTGGGACAAATCATGTGGGACAAAGTAGGAATTTCCCGCAGTGAAGAAGGACTCAGAAAAGCGATAGAGGAAATTAAAGCACTTCGTGAAGAATTTTGGAATAACGTTCGTGTTCCGGGAGAATCATCCAACTACAACAAATACCTGGAATTTGCCGGACGCGTAGCTGATTTCCTTGAATTGGGAGAACTGATGGCTAAAGATGCTCTGCATCGTGATGAATCGTGCGGATGTCACCTGCGAGAAGAGCACCAGTCAGAAGAAGGGGAAGCGCTTCGTAACGACGAAGAGTATTCATATGTAGCCGCTTGGGAGTTTCAGGGCGTCAATGGAGAGCTGCAAGAAGAGTTGCATAAAGAAAATCTTGAATTTGAATTTGTAGAACTGAAGCAACGCAGTTATAAATAATAGAACGATGAACTGCGCATCAATTTTTTATACTTAATAGCTTAATTATGGCTGATACATTTACCATACATCTCAAAATCTGGCGACAGGCGGGACCCGATAAACCCGGTAAGCTTGTTGACTATACGCTGGACAAAGCCAACGAGCACATGTCTTTTTTGGAGATGCTGGATGTGCTAAACGAACAAATTGTTGCCAAAGGGGAAGAGGAGCCAATCGAGTTTGACTATGATTGCCGTGAGGGAATCTGCGGTTCTTGCAACCTGATGATTAACGGTCAGGCACACGGCCCCAAAGCGTTAACCTGTACTTGTCAGCTGCACATGCGTAATTACAACGAAGGGGATACCATCGTTGTTGAACCATTTCGTGCCCAGGCATTCCCCGTGATAAAAGATTTGGTTGTCGATCGCTCTGCATTTGATCGTATTATTCAAGCCGGAGGATATGTCTCTGTAAAAACAGGATCTGCGCAGGATGCGAATAGCATACCTATCGATAAAACTGTTGCAGATACGGCTTTTGATTATGCAACTTGTATTGGATGCGGGGCTTGTGTAGCAGCTTGTCCTAACTCTTCGGCATCGTTATTTACGGGAGCTAAAATTGCACACCTGAATCGTTTGCCACAGGGTAAACCGGAGAAACTAAAACGGACGGTAGCAATGGTCGAGCAGATGCAGGACGAAGGGTTCGGTGACTGCTCCAACTTTGCTGAATGTGAGGCCGTTTGCCCGAAAGGGATTTCGATTTCCGCCATTGCCGAAATGCGTCGTGATTATATGAAGGCCGCGATGTCAGGGAATGAAATTTAACAGCTACTGCTGAAATTTATAGCTCCGTGGCTTTTGCTGCGGAGCTTTTTTATTTGTTACAATATGCAGATGTTATCGGAAAGAATATTTTGTTTCAATCTCTTGTATGGAATCAGACCTGTTTAAAAAAGCTCAACAGTCACTCAAGCATTATTGGGGATTTCCATCTTTTCGTCCCGGCCAGGACGAAGTAATACAGGCGGTGCTGGATGGCAAAAATACGATGGTGCTTTTTCCTACCGGTGGAGGGAAATCGCTTTGCTACCAAGTGCCGGCTACTGTTTCGGATGGATTGACAGTGGTAATTTCTCCACTAGTAGCTTTGATGCAAGATCAGGTGCAGCAGTTAAATGACCGTGGGATTTCCGCGACTTTTGTAAACAGTTCTATCTCCAGTTGGGAGATTGAGCAACGATTCGCCAATGCCCGTAACGGGATGTACGACCTGCTATACTGCTCTCCGGAGCGGCTTAAAACGAACCTATGGAAAGTAGAGCAGCCTAATTTAAATATAGATTGCGTTGCCATAGATGAGGCACACTGCATTTCGGAATGGGGACATGATTTCAGGCCTAGCTACAGGGAAATTCGTCCTTCGCTGGAAGAAATTGCGGACGAAGTTACGTGGATTGCTCTTACCGCTACCGCAACGCCCGAAGTTCGGGACGATATCCAAAAGAGTTTGGAGCTTGAAGATCCTGTGATTGTATCAAAAGGATTTGAGCGTCCGAACCTAAAATGGTGGGTGAGCGAGACGGAGAAGAAAGAGCATAAGTTGCTGCAGGCTATTAACAAAGGCGCTGCAAAAGGATCCGGCCTGATTTATGGAGGCACACGAAGAAATTGCGAAGAGTTATCTCGTAAAATTGAACAGCGGCTGGACATCAAAACGAAAGCATACCATGCAGGCGTTGACGGAGCTGTTCGCAAGCAGATTCAGGAGGAGTGGATTGATGGAAAGATACCGCTGGTAGTGGCGACTAATGCTTTTGGAATGGGTATCGACAAGGCAGACTGCCGCTATGTGATTCATTACGAGATGCCATACTCGTTGGAATCCTATTATCAGGAGGCCGGACGTGCAGGGCGTGACGGGAAAGAGAGTTTCCCTTTGTTGTTGTTTAAACCTGCTGATGCTATCATTGCCGAGCAGCGAATTAAGGACTCATATCCCGAAAAAGATCAGCTGCAAAAGGTGTATGATGTGCTTTGTGATGAACTGAATCTGGCGGTGGGTTCCGATATGGAATCCAAGGAAGAAATATCTATTCGGGCGTTGGAAAAGAGATCCGGTTTGTCGAATCGCAAAGTACAGGCGTCACTGAAAGTGCTTACTCAGCTGGGGGTTATTGAAGTGATGGAGCATATTAATCAGCAGATTGGCGTTCAGTTTTTGGTAAGTCAGGACTATATTCACGATCAAATTCAGGGGATGGAAAATCAAGAGAAAGCTACTTTTTTGGATACGCTTTTTCGTCAGTACGGTGGAGAGGCTTTTGCCAATATAAAATACCTGGAGTTTGATTATATCCGGAGAAAACTAAATGTATCACCTAATGCGGTAACCAAAGGCTTGCGTGTTCTTCAGGATCGCGATCACATTTTAAAGTTTGAATCAATTGGTGAGCTTCCTTTAATAGCACTGACGGAGGAGCGCCAACCGTCGCTAAATTTAAGTCGGCAGGAACTGGAAAAACACCGCAACACCCTCCTGAAAAAATTGGAGTATATGAAAGGCTATATTGACACAGAAACCTGCCGAGAAGTGTATATCCGGCGTTATTTCGGTGAAGAAAAAGTTTCAGCTTGTGGACATTGTGACAATTGCCTTGATAGCAGTCGATCGTCTGTTCCGATTACGGATGCTGATTTGAAGCAGGTAAAATCCGTTTTGCAAAATGGAGCTAAAACTTTTGAGCAAATAGCCCGGGGTTGTGGATGGGGCGAAGCACGGGTAAAAAAAATGTTGAGCTATCTGATCCGAGAAGAGAAAATTATTTCAAAAGCGAATAAATACATCTGGAAAGGGGCCGATCACTGAGCCTGTAATGTGGTATCATTATCGTTAGCTACCTGATCCATTTTGAGCCGCTCAATTGCTTTCTCGATACGTATTTCTTGCTCTTTAGGAAACTGCTGGTAGTATTGATGGGTTTTGTAAAATACAGAGTCGGAAACTCCATATTGGTTAAAAACTTCTGTTGCCAGAGAATCAACGGTGAGACTATCTCCGTAGCTGGACTCTCCATAGGTCCGTACTAATTGAAGCTCGACGAGCAAATCGATGTATTGATCTTCGTCGATTAGTTCCTTGGGTTTTTGAGAATCATCCGAGCAATTTACCAGAGAAAAGAGAAGCAGCCCAATCAGCATAAAATGGAGTTTCATCTTACTGCTCCTCGGGTGGTTTGGGATTGAGAGGTCGCATGGTAATATCGTTAATAAGAAAGTTGTCAGGGGTTTCAAGGATGTTAATCAGTACTTGTGCTACATCACCCGGTTGCATCATATTTGGGTGGTTCTCCATATCTACGCTGCGGAAAAAATTGGTGGCGATAGAGCCGGGATAAAAACATGTTACCTTAATGCCGTCGTAACGTACTTCTTTAAATAGAGCTTCGCTAAACCCGCGAACTCCAAATTTGGATGCGTTATATCCGGTAAGCTGGGGATTCCCGATCTTTCCCGCAATAGAGGCAATATTAACAATATGGCAAACTGAATTGTTTTGCTTCATCAGGGGAACCAGCTGGCGGGTCATATAAAAGATGCCCGACAAATTTGTTTGTATCATGGCTTCCCAATCATCCAGAGATAGTTCATCCACATTGCCAAAACGTCCAAGCCCTGCATTATTAATCAGGATATCGGGTTGGTTCTCTTCAGAAAATGTATCTTCTATCCACTGCTCAATACTGTCATGATCTGTTATATCCATTGTTACAGGAATAAACCGCTCACCCAATTTTTGGCGGATATTTTCTAATTTGTCGGTACTTCGTGCAAGTCCGTAAACGGTGGCTCCTTTTTGGATAAGAGAGTGACTGAAGGCCGTTCCGATGCCGCTGCTGGCTCCGGTCACAATAGCAACTTTTGAATCTATATTCATAACGGAATAATGATGCTGTGAATATTTATTTATGTAGCAATCCTGAGAGGGTTTTCATTCCGTTTTCGGCTCCGGGTGACTTTGCAGGCGATCTTGAATAAGCGCGTTGACCATATCAAGAGCTACCTTATTTTCACCTCCATGAGGAATAATAATATCCGCATAGCGCTTGGTAGGTTCAACAAACTCCAGGTGCATGGGACGTACGTGTTTTTGATATTGTGAGAGCACGTTTTCCAACTGGCGATCGCGCTCAATAATATCGCGCTGAATGCGTCGCATTAATCGGATGTCATCATCTGTATCTACATACAGTTTGATGTTCATCATATCTCGCAATTCCTTTTCGGTAAAGATCAAAATCCCATCAACAAGAATGACTTTTTTGGGATTAACTGATCGAGTTTCCTCTTCACGGATGTGCTTTGAAAAATTATAAATGGGAATCTCGACTTGGTATCCTTCCAGCAGTGCTTGAAGATGGCGGATCATAAGCTCCGTTTCAAGAGAGGAGGGATGATCAAAATTTTGTTCGGTTCGTTCTTCAAAAGAAAGGTGTTTTAGATCGCGGTAATAGGAATCATGCTGAATGAGCAAAATACTCTCTTTGCCAACAGCCTTCATAATATGCTGTACAACGGTGGTCTTCCCAGATCCGCTACCGCCCGCAACTCCAATGACTAAAGGTTTCAACTGATATATTTTATTTAGATTTAGAAGCTTCTTTATTTCCGTTTTGCTGCTTGTAATTGCGAATGGTCCGGAAAATTGCGGATGCGATATACGCTTGTCCGCGCTCGGAACTAAGATATCGGGCTTCTCCGGGATTACTGATAAATCCGGTTTCAACCAGCACGGCCGGCATAGAAGCGTGATAAAGTACCACAAATCGACCCTGTTTAACACCCCGCGAATGGCGCTGGGCGCGTTTATCAAATTGGTGGTCCATCATTCCTGCAATATGTTCGCTGGTGGCAATATAAGAGCTATTGGCTAATTCATATACAAGCAATTCTTCCTGAGTTAGCTCTTTTTGCTCGGTATCGTTATTAGCCCGTACTACCTGGTTTTCTCGTTTCATAACTTCCAGGGCAGTTTCGCTTCGTTCGAGTCCCAGAAAATACAACTCTGTACCATACGGTTGTCGTGAGGTGTGTGAGTTACAGTGGATCGAAACAAATAGATCTCCTTCTGCTTCATTGGCGATGCTGCCGCGTTCTTCGAGTTCGATAAATCTGTCATCGTCTCTGGTATAAACGACTTTTACGTCCGGCAGATATTCTTCGATATATGCTCCCACTTTTTTCGCAATGCTGAGTACAATATCTTTTTCTTCAACGTTTCGATATCCGATGGAGCCCGGATCATGACCGCCATGGCCTGGATCAAGTACAACTACATCGAATTTTAGTTTATCTCTTGTTTGCTCATAAGCCGGACTTGAGGAGCCGGAATCGAAACCGTTGTCTTCTAATAGGTTTTCTTCGCTGATCGTCAAGCTTGACCAAATAATGGGCTCAGTATCCCTTGTTAAAAATTCCAATTCGGTCTTGTCGGTGATCGTAAGCCCCAGCAGTAAGTCATTACTGTTAGAATCGAAATAGCCATTTCCCTCATAAAATTTGTCTTCTGTGACATAGATATCTACGCCAATACCTCCGGGAATATCATAAAAGCTGATCTCGTCAAATACTTCTGATATATTAGGCAGCTTAATATCCGTTGTGTCAATTTTTTCATCATAGAGTGTCATCTGGATAAGATCAACGCTGGGCTGATATACTTCAAAAGAATCAGCCTGCTCACTCATTTGAAAACGAACTACCTGACCCATTCCATCACTTCGTGCAGCGGTAGATACTTCTTTGAGGGTATTCTGTTGAGCTTGAAGTGAAACCGGACCTAAGGTTAAGAAGAGAATAAACATCAACAAAAATCCAAATTGACCTAAATTTTGCACTGGTTGTTTATGTGGAAAGCTTAGATCGATCACCTGAAAATTGGATTGATGCTGAAAGTAAACTTTAGTAGAA